>JALWRY010000463.1:6298-10946 GCA_027080445.1 Thiohalobacter sp.
GATCTCGACAAGATGATCGAAACAATGGGCGCCGAAGCCTGTGACAACTACGAAAAGAAAGTGTCCTGCTGTGGCGGCGCACTGGCCTTCTCCGAGCCGGAAAAGAGCCAGGCGCTGATCAAGGACATTATCGAGTCGGCCTATGACAACGGCGCCGACATGATCGTGACCCCCTGCCCGGTATGCCAGATGAACACCGAGGTCTACCAGGAGCAGATCAATGCAACTTATGGCACCAAGTTCAAAATGCCAGTGGTGTACTACAGTACGCTGATGAGTGTGGCCTATGGCAAAAGCGCCAAGGAAGCGGCACTGAACGGCCAGATCATCAAGGCAAAACAATTGGAAGAAATTGCCAACAAGTAGCGTCTCTCTTATTGCAGGCCTTCTGGCCTGCCTCCTCCTTGACGTAGGCCCCTCGCAAGAGGGGCTTTTTTATTGCCCGCCCAAAACCGCTATGATGGCCGTATGACAATCCCCGATAGCGGACACCCCTACGAACAGTTGACGCCTGACCTTCTTCTCAATGCCCTGGATGCCTGCGGCCTTGTCACCGACGGACGCCTGCTGGCGCTCAACAGTTACGAGAATCGCGTCTATCAGATCGGTATCGAAGAGGCGGAGCCGGTTGTCGCCAAATTCTACCGGCCCGGGCGCTGGACGCGGGAGGCCATACAGGAAGAACACGACTTCGCCCTGGAACTGGCCGGGCACGAAATCCCGGTCATTGCCCCGCTTCAGGATGAGCTGGGTGAAACACTGCACGAATACCACGGTTTCCTGTTCGGGATCTATCCGCGTTGCGGTGGCCACTGGCCCGATCTCGACACCCGGGAACAGCGCGAACAGATGGGGCGTTTCCTGGGACGTCTGCATGCCGTAGGCGCCACACAGGTGTTTGAACACCGTACCCGGCTGGGTATAGACACACTCGGTGAGGCATCACGCAACTTCATACTCGACCGGAACTTCTTGCCCGATTACCTGCACGAGGCTTACAGCAGCCTGACTGCCGACCTGCTGGAAAAGATTCGCAAGCTGTTCGACGTGGTTGGCCCGCTCGGCGCCATCCGCCTGCATGGCGACTGCCACAAGAGCAACATTCTATGGCGCGACCAGGGGCCACACTTTGTTGACCTCGACGACGCCTGCAGCGGCCCGGCCATCCAGGATTTATGGATGTTACTCTCCGGTGACCGTGAAGAAATGCGTATGCAGATGGAAGATTTGCTGAACGGCTACCGCATGTTCCGGGATTTCGATGAAAGCAGCGCCCTGCTCATTGAACCATTGCGCACCTTGCGCATCATGCACTACGCCGCCTGGATTGCACGTCGCTGGGAAGACCCGGCCTTCCCCATTGCCTTCCCCTGGTTTGATTCACCGCGCTACTGGGAGGATCATATTCTCAGCCTGCGGGAACAGGCCAGCGCACTGGATGAACCTTCAATTCTCAGTTAAAAGGGGACAGATTTATTTGAGGATAGAAGACCCCAGACATGCTTACCCTCAAATAAATCTGTCCCCTTTAAAGAGGTAATGGTTGATGGGAACTACATCGCAACTTGTCTGGAGCATGCTGTTTGGTGCGATCGGGCTTGGATTCTTTGTCTATGGGAAAAAACAAAAGGCCGTTATACCATTTCTCGTCGGTATCGCGCTGTTTGTCTTCCCGTATTTCATCGCCAATACCTACCTGCTTGTTGCAACAGGGGTCGCCCTGATTGCCCTGCCTTATTTTGTGAGGCTATAAAAAAAGGGCAACCGACAAGGTTGCCCTTTTTCACTATACGCTGAAAAACGCGATCAGTTGACTTGCGCGTCCAGTTCTCCGGATTCGTAACGCGCCACCATGTTTTCCAGGCTGATGGGCTTGATCTTGCTGGCGTGGCCGGCGCAACCGAAGGCCTCGTAGCGTGCGGTACAGATATCCTTCATGGCCGCCGTGGAAGCCTTGAGGAATTTACGCGGATCGAAGTTGGAGGCGTTTTCCGCCAGGTGCTTGCGAATGGCGCCGGTGGATGCCATGCGCAGGTCGGTATCGATATTGACCTTGCGCACACCGTGCTTGATGCCTTCGCAGATTTCCTCGACCGGTACGCCATAGGTCTCGCCCATGTCACCACCGAATTCGTTGATAATCTTCAGCCACTCCTGCGGTACGGAAGAAGACCCGTGCATGACAAGGTGGGTGTTGGGCAGGCGCGCGTGAATTTCCTTGATGCGGCTGATCGCCAGGATGTCGCCGGTCGGCGGACGGGTGAACTTGTAGGCGCCGTGGCTGGTGCCGATGGCGATGGCCAGCGCGTCAACGCCGGTTTCCTTCACGAAGCTTGCAGCTTCCTCGGGGTCGGTCAGCAGCTGGTCCATGGACAGCTTGCCTTCGGCGCCGTGACCGTCTTCCTCACCCATTTCACCGGTTTCCAGTGAACCCAGGCAACCCAGCTCACCTTCAACGGAAACGCCGCCGGCGTGCGCCATCTGCACCACGGTGCGCGTGACATCCACGTTGTATTCAAACGTCGACGGGGTCTTCATGTCGGCCATCAGTGAACCGTCCATCATCACCGATGAAAAACCGGACTGGATGGAGCGCAGGCAAACAGCCGGCTCGGAACCATGGTCCTGGTGCATGACGATCGGAATATGCGGGTACATTTCCGTCGCCGCTGTAATCAGGTGACGCAGGAAGGGTTCGCCCGCATAGGAACGCGCACCGGCAGAACCCTGCATGATGACCGGACTGTCTGTTTCATCAGCCGCCTGCATGATGGCGTGCACCTGCTCCATATTGTTCACGTTGAAAGCCGGCATACCAAAATCATTTTCGGCAGCATAGTCGAGTAGTTGTCGCATAGATATCAAGGCCATGACGGACTCCCTGGTGTTTTTAATAAAGTGATGTTGTCAATGTGTTCTGAAATGTGCGGACGGTCATCATTCAACGTTAATGATGTGTTCGCCCACGCGAATAATTTTCATGGCATTTGTGCCACCGTGAACGCCCATCAAATCACCCTTGGTGATAATGACGAGATCCCCGTCGCGTACCGCACCACGTCGCATCAGTTCGTCAATCGCTTCACGATTGACCTGTGGATGATCCGTCGTCGTCACGTCAAAACTGACGGGGTAGACGCCACGGTAAAGGGTTACCTTTCTACGCGTCTCGACATGACGCGTCAAGGCATAGATCGGGATGCCGGAGCTGATGCGGGACATCCATAAGGGCGTGGCGCCCGACTCGGTTAACGCCGCAATGGCCTTAACGCCTGTGTGGTTTGCGGTGTACATGGCGGCCTTGGCGATAGCTTCATCTATCGCCTTGAAGTTCGTCGTGGTTCGCCGCTCCACGACGGAATCCATGCGCTGGGTTTCCGCACCGCGGCAGATCCGATCCATGGCCTCGATGACCTTGGCAACGTGCTTGCCGGTCGCGGTTTCCGCTGACAGCATGACCGCATCGGTACCATCGATCACTGCATTGGCCACGTCAAAAACCTCTGCCCTTGTAGGGATAGGGCTCTCGATCATGGACTGCATCATCTGGGTGGCCGTGATCACCGCCCGATCCATACTTCGGGCAACACGGATAATCTGCTTCTGCACGGCGGGGAGTTCGGCATCACCGATCTCAACCCCGAGGTCACCGCGCGCGATCATCACCACGTCGGTGGCCTCGATAATTTCTTCCAGCGCATCCATCGCTTCGGCGCGTTCAATCTTGGCGACAACACCACCGTGACCACCCGCCTTGCGCAGCAACTCCCGCGCCTCGTGGATATCGTCCGCGTGGCGCGGGAAAGATACGGCGATGTAATCCGCACGCATCTGCGCGGCAACCTTGATGTCCGCCCGGTCCTTGTCGGTAATGGCCTGCGCCGACAAGCCGCCACCCTGGCGATTGATCCCCTTGTTGTTGGACAGCGCGCCACCTACCACGACACGCGTTTCGATTTCCTTGCCCTTGACCTGCTCGACCCACAAGACGACAGCACCATCATCGAGTAACAAGGTATCACCGCGATTCACATCGTCGACCAGTGCCTTGTAGGCAATGCCGACGCGTTCCACGGTACCGTCTTCGGCGCCAAGTGCCGCATCGAGGATAAAACGTTCGCCTTCCTTCAGCTCTATTTTACCTTCCTTGAAACGGTCGATGCGGATCTTCGGACCCTGCAGATCAACAAACACCCCGACCTGACGACCGTGTGCACGTGCACGGTTACGCACTGCCTCGGCACGTCGTATATGATCTTCCGGCGAGCCGTGTGAAAAGTTCAGGCGAACCACATCGACCCCGGCCTGGATCATGTCATCCATTACCTTGGGATCGTCGGTTGACGGGCCGAGTGTTGCGACTATTTTGGTTCTACGCTGCATACTTGGTTGGTTCCAGCTTTATGTGGGCGCGAAGGATTCGGGCAATTCTGCCCCTTACCTGGCGCGTTCTTCCAGCATGGCGACGGCCGGGAGGGTCTTTCCTTCAAGGTATTCGAGGAAAGCGCCACCGGCGGTGGAGATGTAGGAAACCTTGTCGTAAATACCGTACTTCTGGATCGCGGCTATGGTATCGCCACCACCGGCCAGGCTAAAACCGTCGGAATTGGCAATCGCCATGGAAACGGTTTTGGTGCCTTCGCCAAAC
>JALWRY010000464.1 GCA_027080445.1 Thiohalobacter sp.
GCAGGGACCTGCACGGGACTCTTGTCGCCCGCCGCGGTACGGATCAGCGGCATCCCCGATTCGGCGGCGACAAAGTGATACGGCAATTCCGTACCAAGACGTTTTACATCGTCAACCCCGCGACCCATGAAGCGCTTGACGGATACGAGGGTATTGAGCGGGTCGTCCGCCGCCTGCTCGCGCGCGGCCAGACCCACTTCCGCTGTGCCGTCTTCACGGTAGTGTACGACGGAAGGCAGGCGATGGTGACCGTCCTGGCCGGGCAGGGTTTCGGCCACACCGTTACGCACGCTGGCGACCAGCGAGTTGGTAGTGCCAAGGTCGATGCCCGCCGCCAGGCGATGCTGGTGCGGTGCAGTCGACTGACCGGGTTCGGAAATTGTCAGTAAGGCCATAAGTCAGAGAAGTTCATCTTCGAGGTCGGCTTCCAGTTCCTGCACTTCGTTTTGCAAACGGGTAAAAAACTGCATCTTCTGCACCAGTGCAACAGCCGCTTCCAGGTCACCGGCATTGGCATCCAGCACCTGCGCCAGCTCGTTTTCCAGCACGTTATACAACGTCGTGATCTCCCTGGCCAGCCCGTCGAGCGACGTCAGCGGGTCTTGCTGGCCGCGAATCTCGCCCAGTTGCTCACGCAATTCCATCTGCTGCATCAGGAAGGCCGGATCGGCCTGCATCGTCTGCTGGTCGTCGATCGTGCGCCCGCGCAGTTCAAGCAGGTAACGTGCGCGCCGCAGCGGGTTTTTCAGCGTCTGGTAGCCTTCGTTGATGTGCGTCGCATGCTGCATGGCGACACGACGCTCCTGCTCGCCCGCACTGGCAAAGCGATCCGGGTGTACACTGCGCTGCAAATCCCGGTAGTGCGCGTCCAGTGCTGCCCGGTCAAGGGCATACTGTACAGGCAGGGAGAACAACTCAAAAAAGTTTTGCGTCAGTACCGACGACATGGCTATGACCCGGTTCTGGACTAGATATTGAAGCTTTCGCCACAACCACACTCATCCTTGACGTTGGGGTTGTTGAATTTGAAACCTTCATTGAGGCCTTCCTTGCCAAAATCCAGTTCGGTGCCATCGAGATACAACAGGCTCTTGGGATCGACAATAACCTTTACACCATGGCACTCGAACACGACGTCCTTGTCTTCGATCTCATCGACAAACTCCAGTACGTAGGCCATGCCGGAACAGCCGGATGTACGCACACCGAGACGCAGGCCTACACCCTTGCCCCGCTGTTCGAGGAAAGTCTTGACGCGTTCCGCCGCAGATTCTGTCAGGGTAATCGCCATAAGGTTTTACTCCTCAATGCGCGGCCCACTGGACGGAATCCAGGTCGATGCCATCCTTGTACATTTCCCACAGCGGGGAAAGGTCTCGCAACTTGCCAATCTTGCTGCGCACCAGTTCAATGGTGTAATCAATTTCTTCTTCGGTGGTAAAGCGACCGATGGTGAAACGGATGGAACTGTGCGCCAGCTCATCGTTGCGACCAATCGCGCGCAGCACATAGGAAGGTTCCAGGCTGGCGCTGGTACAGGCCGAACCGGAAGACACGGCCAGGTCCTTCAGCGCCATGATCAGGCTTTCGCCCTCGACAAAATTGAAACTGATGTTGAGATTACCCGGAATGCGCTGGTCGAGATCACCATTGACATACACTTCCTCGATATCCCTGAAGCCGTCATACAAACGGTCACGCAGTTTGGCCAAGCGTACATTTTCAGCTGCCATTTCTTCCTTCGCAATACGGAAGGCTTCGCCCATACCGACGATCTGATGCGTCGGCAGGGTACCGGAACGCATACCGCGCTCATGACCACCGCCGTGCATCTGTGCTTCCAGTCGCACGCGCGGTTTGCGACGCACATACAGGGCGCCGATACCCTTGGGGCCGTAAATCTTGTGTGCAGAGAATGACATCAGATCGACTTTCATCGTTTGCGTATCAATCGCCACCTTGCCGGCGCTCTGCGCGGCGTCCACATGGAACACGATCTTGCGCTCGCGACAGATCTCACCAATGGCGGCAATATCCTGGATCACACCGATTTCATTATTGACGTGCATCACACTGACCAGCGTCGTGTCTTCACGTAATGCTGCCTTGAGCTTGTCAAGATCCAGCAGACCATTGCTCTCCGGGGCGAGGTAGGTCACCTCGAAGCCCTCGCGTTCGAGCTGGCGGCAGGTATCCAGCACTGCCTTGTGCTCGGTCTTGACGGTCACGATGTGCTTGCCTTTCTTGCTGTAAAAATGCGCCGCGCCCTTGATCGCCAGGTTGTCCGACTCGGTGGCGCCGCTGGTCCAGACAATTTCCTTCGGATCGGCATTGATCAGCGCCGCCACATGGTTGCGCGCCTCCTGTACCGCCTCGTCAGCTTCCCAGCCGAAGCTGTGCGAACGTGAAGCCGGGTTGCCAAAACGACCATCCGGCGTCAGGTAGCTGCACATTTTCTCTGCCACACGCGGGTCAACCGGTGTTGTCGCAGAGTAATCAAGGTAGATTGGCGTTTTCACAGTCATAAGTTTTACACCTGAAAATAAGTCGTATTTATCACTTCACCAGCCGGCAACCTGCCCGGCCTTGTCAATCCATTGCAGTTGTTGACCGATCTGTGTCAACACTGCGTCGATGTCCTGTTGCGTCGTATCACGCCCGAGACTGAGACGGATCGCGCTGCGCGCAACGGCCTCATCAATGCCCATGGCCGTCAGTACGTGGCTGGGCGCATTGTTGCCGCTCGAACAGGCCGAGCCGCTGGATACACCGATACCGGCGCGATCCAGTTGCATCAACAGGGCCTCGCCATCGATCCCGGCAACAGCCATCTGGACCGTGTTCGGCAGGCGCGGCGCCTGCTGCGCAAACACCGTGACCTGCGGAAAACGTTGCAGGCCCTGTTCCAGCGCCTCACGTAATGCGCGCAAGCGTTGACTGTCTTCATCCAGCCGCTGCATGGCCAACTCTGCCGCCACGCCAAAACCGACAATACCCGCCACGTTTTCCGTGCCGGCACGGAAACCACGCTCCTGGCCGCCGCCGTATTGCAGGGGCGTGAGTTCCAGCGACTTGTCGAACACCAGCGCGCCAACGCCCTGCGGGCCGTAAATCTTGTGTGCCGACAGGCTCATCAACTGTGCGCCGCTGTCCGGGAAACTCACCGGCAGCTTGCCCACTGCCTGTACGGCGTCGGTATGCATCACCGCGCCCAGCGAACGCGCGTAGTCGGCAATAGCGGCAATATCCTGGAGCGCACCGGTCTCGTTGTTGGCCATCATCACCGATACCAGGCGGGTATCCGTCGTCATGCACTGCTTCACCGAGGCTTCTGTGACCCTGCACTGGTCATCGACCGCCAGCCAATCGACCTGCCAGCCTGATCGCGCCAGTTGTTGCGCCTTCTCCAGCACCGAAGGATGCTCCACCGCACTGACCGCGATCCGCGTGGGCGTGCACCCGGCCGTCAGCGCATGCAGGGCCAGGTTATTCGACTCGGTGCCGCCGCTGGTAAAAATAACCTGCGAAGGTTGCGCCCCCACCAGTTGTGCGAGCTGTTCGCGAGCCGTATCGATCTGCGCCCGTCGGGCCCGCCCGAACTGGTGGGTACTCGACGGATTACCCGGCATACCGTCCATGCAGGCCAGCATGGCATCGCGCACCGGGGCGGCAAGTGGTGTCGTGGCGTTGTAGTCGAGGTAGTGCTTCATACCGTTCGCCCCCTAGAGCGAACCGATGACTTCATCAGTCTGTGTGAGGTCGACTGCCACATCCTGCCCGGCCGCCGCATCACGCTCAGCGCCCTGCTCAACCAGTTGAGCCAGGGAAATTTCGTTCAGGAACGTGAATATCTGTTCACTCAGTTCTGTCCACAGGTCGTGCGTCAGGCAACGCTGGCCGTCCTGGCAGTTTTCCTCGCCACCACAACGCGTCGCATTCACCGTTTCGTCGACCGCCACCACCACGTCAGCAATGGCGATATCCGCCGCGTCGCCGTTCAGCAGGTAACCGCCACCGGGGCCACGCGTACTGGACACCAGGCCATGACGGCGTAACCGTGTAAACAGCTGTTCCAGGTACGAGAGTGAAATACCCTGGCGCTCGGAAATGGCCGCGAGCGTGACCGGACCCTGGTTCGCATGCAGCGCCAGATCCAACATCGCCGTCACGGCATAGCGACCTTTGCTGGTCAATTTCATGCCAACCTGCCTTATTCAACTCTCGGAAAACCTTGCTAAAGTGCCATAACTGAGTAAAACAGTCAAGAATTACCAACCCGCCGGAAACAGGGGTTACCGGGCACTGTCGGCAAGGTATTGATGTGGCAGGGACATCGGCGGAAATGGCGGTTAGACCGCGACAAACCGGCCACCCGGAATGCCTGTAACGACCCGGCGACGGTTCCGGCCTTCACCCATACCTGAAATCAGTCCGACTTGTTGCTATCCGGGCTTTCGGCTGTCTCGTCCCCGGTGGCTTCAGGCTCATCGTCACCGGTTTCGATCGGCGGCGTGGTGCAGGATGTTCGGCTATCCAGCTCACAGGGGCCGAGATCGGGCATCTGCATGTCGGCCACTTCGGCGCCCAGTCCTTTCAAACCCCGGCACATATCCTCCAGGCGCTTGTCCATTACATGGATATGGTCGAGCATATTATTGATGGCATTGGCGACCGGGTCGGGCATGTCCTGGGTACTGCCGTAGGCGTCGAAACCCATTTTTTTCGCGATGGCCTCGCGACGTTTTTGCTGCTCGGAAAGACTGCTCCCGACCACGCGACCGGGTACACCAACCACGGTGGCGCCATCATGAACATCGCGCAGCACCACGGCATTGGAACCGATACGCACGTCATTACCAATATGTATCGGACCCAGCACCTTGGCGCCCGCGCCAATCACGACATCGTTGCCCAGCGTGGGATGGCGTTTGCCCTTGTCCCAGCTGGTACCGCCCAGCGTCACCCCGTGGTACAAGGTACAATCGTCACCGATCTCGGCTGTTTCACCAATCACAACGCCCATACCGTGATCAATGAAAAATCGCCGCCCGATGGTAGCACCGGGATGAATTTCGATGCCGGTCAACCAGCGCGCAACATTCGACAGCACCCGCGCCAGCCAGGGCAGGCCATTGTTCCAGAGCGCGTGAGTCAGGCGGTGCATCAACACCG
Source organism: Thiohalobacter sp. (assembly GCA_027080445.1). Taxonomy (GTDB): domain Bacteria; phylum Pseudomonadota; class Gammaproteobacteria; order DSM-19610; family DSM-19610; genus Thiogranum. Next base: position 5,173 of record JALWRY010000464.1, read on the forward strand.
CGTGGAACCCCGGGTAGGTGGTAATGACTTCAAACCGGGTACGCGCGGCCGGATCGCGGTCAAAAACGCAGTTCAGGTCTTCCCGCAATCGATCCCACATACCTCACCCGCTGACTCGAAGATAGCGCTCCATTATAGGCACCGGCAGCCAGCGCGCCAATTCACCCATATTTAAGCGTGATTTGTCATTACGCGTTTCCCGAGGTTTTCCGGTTTGCCGCCGTCAGGATACCACGCAGGATATTGATCTCGTTCTGGTCCGGCCTGGCGCGATTGTACAGGCGACGCAATCGCCGCATTAGCTGACGGGGATTCTCCGGGTTGAGGAATTCCAGGTCCATCAGGGTCTGTTCAAGGTGCTGGTAAAACTGTTCCATCTGCTGCGCGGTGGCGTAATCCGTTTTGTCCTGCGTCGTAGCCACACTGCCCGCCAGGTTCGACATGCGCCATTCATAGCTGATGACCTGTACGGCCGCAGCTACGTTCAGCGAGGGATAGTCCGGGCTGACGGGAATCTGTACCAGGTAATGACACAGATCCAGTTCATCATTGGTCAGGCCGGTACGTTCCCGGCCAAACAGGATCACGGCCCGACCGGTATCCGCGTGTGCGCGAACCTGCGTTGCGCAAGTGCGGGGATCGAGCATTGGCACCGGCAGGGAACGACTGCGCGCACTGGCGCCGATCACCAGCGTGGCGTCGGCAATGGCGGCATCGATCGATCCATACTGCGCCGCCGCCGCCAGCACATCGTCCGCACCCGAGGCGCGCGCCGTCGCCTCGGCGCTGGGAAACTGTTTGGGATTAACCAGCCGCAATTCCCGCAAGCCCATATTTTTCATCGCCCGGGCCGCCGCACCGATATTACCCGGGTGACTGGTTTCGACCATGACGATAACCGGTTGGGAAGCGGTGTCAGACACGATCGAAACCAAATGGCATCGCAGCGTCGATCCCGGACAGGCCCAGGGCAACCATCAGCAGGCGGTCAAATCCCAGCGCCACACCGCTGCAATCCGGCAAGCCGTACGCCAATGCATCAAGCAAGGCCTTGTCGACCGGCATTTCTGGCTGTCCACGCTGCGCCCGCCGGGCATTCTCCGCCGCAAAACGCGCCTGCTGCTCGCCGGCGTCAGCCAGCTCGTGAAAACCATTGGCCAGTTCGACAGCGCCAAAATAGAGCTCAAAACGCTCCGCCACCGGCCTGTCACCATGACGCAGGCGCGCCAGCGAGGCCTGTGACGGCGGGTAGTCATAGACAAATTGCGCCTGCGTCCCGGCTTCCGGCTCCAGCCAGTGCGTCACTATCAGGTCGAGCCAGCCATCCTTGTCGTCTGCCGCCAGCGGGGGCAACGCCCCTTCCAGACGTTGTGCAGCAAACTGCTGAAAGGCCTCGATGCTGTCAGTCCAGGGATCGAGTCCGGTCCCTTCAACAAACCAGTCACGGTAGCTGACACGCCGTGCCGTGCAGTAATCCACCAGGCCGTCCAGCACGGCAGCCAGCAAGGCATCGACATCATCCATCAGGGCGTGGTGATCCAGCCCGGGCCGATACCATTCAAGCAGCATGAATTCGGGGTTGTGGCGCGGCCCGTATTCACCATTACGAAAGACATGTGAAAGCTGGTAGACAGGGCCACTGCCCGCTGCCAGCAGGCGCTTCATGAAAAACTCGGGTGAGGTATGCAGATACAGGGGCCGGCCATCTGCCGCTCCCGGCCCGGAATAAGCGGTCCGGAAAGATTCAATCGCCGGGTCGGTACCAGCCGCACCCGACAACACCGGGGTATCGACTTCCAGCACACCGTTTTCACGGAAGAAATCCCGCACACGGGCCAGTAACATGGCCCGTGTGTGCAATACATCGATGCCGGCGCCCGGGCGCCAGTGCGCCGGACTGTCAGTCTTTGGCACGGCCGACATATTCACCGGTACGGGTATCCACCCGGATAATCTCTCCCGTATCGATAAATAACGGCACACGCACCACCGCGCCGGTTTGCAGCGTTGCCGGCTTGCCGCCACCACCCGAGGTATCGCCGCGTACGCCAGGATCGGTTTCTGTTACTTCCAGTTCCACGAAATTGGGCACTGTGACACTGATCGGCACACCATCCCACAGGACGACAACACAGGTATCCTGTTCTTTCAGCCATTTCTTCGCGTCGGCCACGGCGGCTTCACCGGCGGCAATCTGCTCATAGCTGTCCGGGTCCATGAAGTGCCAGAACTCGCCATCGCTGTACAGGTACTGCATGTCGGTTTCCATGACATCCGCCGCTTCCACCGTTTCACCGGATTTGAACGTGCGCTCGATGACGCGGCCGGTCTTCAGGTTGCGGATTTTCACCCGGTTGAAGGCCTGGCCCTTGCCTGGCTTCACAAACTCGTTTTCAATGATGGAACAGGGGTCATTGTCGAGCATAATCTTCAGACCGCCCTTGAATTCATTCGTACTGTAGGTCGCCATGGAGCACCTTGTGTTGTCGATATCGGGAAAAACAGGAGCCGTATGATACCGCGAAGCCTGCAACGGCGACAGCCGGCCCCCTGGCAGACGCTGCTGAGCCAGTCCATCACCGACGTGGAAGTACTGTGGAGAAGCCTGGATCTGCCTCGCTCGCTGTTGCCACAGGCCTACCAGGCCGCCCGGCAGTTCCGCCTGCGTGTGCCGGCCGGCTTCGTGCGACGCATGCGCCGGGGCGACCCTGCCGATCCCCTGCTCCGGCAGGTGCTGCCGCTCGGCGAGGAACTGGTGATCACGCCCGGCTACGCCGGCGACCCGCTGCAGGAACAGGACGCCATGCCGGTTCCCGGCCTGTTGCATAAATACCCCGGGCGCGTGCTGCTGACCCTGACCGGCGCCTGTGCGGTGAACTGCCGCTATTGTTTCCGCCGCCACTACCCGTACAGCGAGGCCAACCCGGCCCGCGAACACTGGCCGGCCACACTGGATTACCTGGCCCGGCGCGAGCAGATCCATGAAGTCATCCTCAGCGGCGGCGACCCGCTGACCCTCACGGATACCCGCCTTACCGGCATGGTAAAAGACCTGTCGGCCATCCCTCACCTCACCACACTGCGCCTGCACAGCCGCGTGCCGGTGGTCTTGCCGGAACGTATCGATGAGACCCTGCTCGCATGGATATCGGCCAGCCGCTTGCAGGTGGTCATGGTGATTCACTGCAACCACGCCAATGAAATCGATGCTTCCGTGGTAAACGCCATGCAGCAGCTAAAACTGGCCGGCGTGACACTATTGAACCAGTCTGTGCTGCTGCGCGGCATCAACAATGATGCAAAATCGCTCTGCGCGCTCTCCCGCCGACTGCTCGAAGCCGGCGTTCTGCCCTACTACCTGCACCAGCTCGACCCGGTGCAGGGCGCTGCACATTTCGCTGTCGATGACACCGAAGCGCACAGCCTGATAGAAAAAATACGTGCGCAATTACCGGGTTACCTTGTCCCCCGGCTGGTGCGCGAAATCCCCGGAGAAAGTGCCAAAACGCCGCTGTGACACGAATAACCCGGTATGAAACCTCCAATACGCTACCAATACTGAACCGGCCACAAATATGGACATCAGGCCAGTTTGATGATTACTCAAAAGCCCGGAAAATCCATAACTTATGGTTCTATATGTGAAGCCCTAATACGGACACAGAAACCGATATATCAGCATTAGATGATTGGGGTGAAGCCATGGTCATGTACTCACGGGAGCGTGGTAAAAGTTACCGGCACACTGGTACTGGCATAGCTATTGCCCGCCAGGTCCTGCATCGTACTAATGGTCCGCACCCGGTAGCGCGTCAGCGCGCTCAGTGGCGCGCTCGGGGTGAACGTCGCACTCAACCCGTCCGCCGCCACGGTCACCGTCCCCGCTACCACTACCGGTACGCCGGTAGTCACATTGTCAATGAACAGGCTCTTCGGGTTCAGCGTCAGCCCGTTCATCACCTCGCTGAAACTCACCCGCACGCTCACGTCCACCGGGACGTCTACCGCGTTGTTCGGGATGCTCACTGCCTTTAAGGTCGGGCGCGTTGTATCGACAGCCGTGCCCGTTGTGAAGGTACGGCTTACCGGTCCGGCAAAGGCGTTTCCGGCCAGATCGGTTATCCGGGCGCTGACCGTCAGGGTATGCAACAAAGAAGGCGCCAGCGCAGTTGTCGGTGTAAACGTCAGACGACGATTCCCGTCAGACAACGCAATCGATCCGGGCACATTGCTGCCGGCCGCCTGTAAAGACACGGCATTCTGGCTATCAATCCGACTCAATGGCTCGCTGAATTGCAACTCGATGTGTGTATTGGCCGGCACGTTACTGAAGCCGTCCGCCGGTGATAGGCCGAGCAAGGTCGGCGGCGTCGTATCGTCTGCAAAGCTTGTGGTAAAGCTGAAGAAACGGCTCCGGCTCAGTGTGTTACCGGCTGCATCGGCAATCCTGGCGGCATCGAGCGTCACGCTGATACTACGTCCGATCGGTAGCGGTTTTTCCGGCACGAAAGATACCGTCAAACCGTCCGCATCGACCTGGATCATACCGGGCAGCGTTTGATTGGTTGTGTTGTCGCGCAGGCTGAAGCTGGCGCTATCCAGGGTCACCGGGTCCATCGGCTCGCTGAAACGCACCGTATAGGGTGCATTCACCGGTACATTTTGCTGATTGTTAGCGATTGCCGTACTCACGACGGTGGGCGGCACATCGTCAATGAATTCGCCGGTGGTAAACCGGCTACGGCTGATTCCCGCGACCGGGTTACCCGCCACATCGCGAACGCCCTGCACTTCCAGGGTGTAGGTTGTGAAGGCGCTGAGCGACTCGGCAGGCTTGAAGGTCACCGAAAGCCGGTCGTCGGACAATTGTATCTCGCCCGCAATCGCCAGCGTATTCTGGAACAGCCGCACCGAGCCGACAATCACGGAATCCGCGCGTAAGGGTTCGTTGAAGCGCACCACCATGCGTCCATTGGTCGGGAAATCGACAAATCCATCCACCGGGTCAACCTGTACCACCGCCGGCGGCGTCGTATCCGGGTTGCGTGGGTCCGTCCCTTGCTGGAATTCCACCCGATTGGAGATGCCATCGTTATCTGAATCGACAAAGGCGTCCGCCGCACGGTTGGGGTCAAAACCGTTATCGACTTCAAACTTGTCCGGCAGACCATCGCCGTCCGTGTCGCTCCTGGTTGGATCCGTACCCAGGGTGAGTTCCTCACCGTTGGTCAGGCCGTCGCCATCGAGATCATCCCCGGCCGCACCCAGCACGGTCAGGGTATTGCCCGCCGAACCCACCGAGGCGGACTGGCCGGCGGCGTTTGATGCCTGTAGCACAAAGGTGCCGACCGCATCGGCGCTGACGCCAACGGCAATATTTGCCGACAGCCCGTCGGCCGCGACCGTCGCGCTATCGACAGTGACCGCCAATGGCGCAAAGGCCGGCGTAAACGTAAAGCTGGCGCCGGTCAGATTTTCACCGGACACGACCAAAGCCGGTAGCGGCGTCCCGGAAAGCACAAATTGCGTGGACAGCCCCTGGATGACCGGCAACGCCTGAACCTGAAAATCACTGGAAGAGGTAATACTGTCCGCGCCCACCGTGATACCAATCGGTCCGGTGGTCGCCCCGGCGGGCACATCGACTTCAAGCCGGGTTGCGGTGGCCGTGACCACCGTCGCGCTCACGCCGTTAAACGTGACCTGGTTGTCAGCCGGCGCCGCGCTGAAGCCGCGCCCGTCAATCGCCACGCGCG
>JALWRY010000465.1 GCA_027080445.1 Thiohalobacter sp.
TCATTTACTACGTCGGCCCGGTCGACCCGGTCGACGATGAAGCCGTCGGCCCGGCCGGGCCAACCACCGCCTCGCGCATGGACAAATTCACCGACACCCTGCTGGAACAGACCGGCCTGATTGGCATGATCGGCAAGGCGGAACGCGGCCCGGCCGCCATCGAATCCATCAAAAAACACCACGCGGTCTACCTGATCGCCACCGGCGGCGCCGCCTACCTGGTATCGAAAGCCATCCGCGCCTCGCGCGTCATCGCCTGGCCGGAACTGGGCATGGAGGCCATCTACGAGTTTGAAGTCGAGGACATGCCGGTTACCGTTGCCGTGGATACCCGGGGGGTTTCCGTTCACCAGACCGGCCCGGCGGAGTGGAAACAGCGTATCGCCGGCATCGAAATCGTCTCGGAATAGTCCAGATCCGCCAAAACTGACCGATACAGAGGGAGTTACCGAGGACAGGACACCCGCAGCGCGTGCAAAAACTGCAACTCACCATTCCGGCGCAGGACAGGACAGGACCGGCTATCCGCATCAAGCCGCGCGATGTGCGCGAGTGGCTGGAAAACCTGCCCTACCTCGACCTGCAACGTGCGGCCAACATCGCCAGCCAGCAGTTGCGTATTATGAATCGCCAGCCCATGGCGACGACCGCCCGCGTGGAAACACTCGGCGACTTCCTGCGCGCCTACCGGCGCCTTGGTGAATCGGTTCCGTCCAGCGCAAGCAGCAACGATGGAATCCGTACCTTGCTGAAACGCCTGTGCCAGGATATCTGTTTCGGCTACAAAATTATCGTCAATGACCTGGTCAACAAGAAAGCCGGCTTTATCGAAATGCGCCAGCTGCCACAGGCGCTGCTCGGCGCCATCTATACGCTGGGTCTGCAACTGACCTACTATTACAGCCATTACCAGCGTGCGCCCCGCGCCTTATGGAGCGAATGCCTGGCCCTGTTCCGCTATGCGCTCGACAGCGACCGCGCCAGTTACCGTGGCGAACTGCCCGGGGCCGGCAACCTGCAGCTCGATGAATGCTTCCGTCTCACCGCACTGCTGCGACAGACCGATCCCTACCGCCTGCCAACCGGTATGGTTGCGGCACTGGACCGTTATTTTCGCCACCACATGGCGTTGACCTCAATTGAGGTTACCCCTGAAGAAGGGAGCGAACACGCGGGTTACCCGTTACAGGAAACCTGGGGACAGCATAACAGCCAGCCGGAACAAACCCTGTTCCTGCAGATCGGGGAACTGGTCACGCAAATCACCGATGACATGGGCAAACTCGCTCAGTACCGGCAGGCACAGGCCGTCGGGCTACCCTCGGATATCCCCGCCTCGACCCTGCTGCATACCTTCCGTCAACTGCATGCACGCTGGGGAGAAGCTCAACCGGATCGCAAAAATGACCGTGAGAACGCGCACGCACGTATTGAACTGGTTATTGGACTGGATGCCGCCTATTGCATGATCAACCAGGGGCGTTGTTTCGACCCGTCCCTGTTCCTGGGTCCGGGTGACCAGGATGTCATCGATATCGGCGAACGCGCCGCGCCCGATCATGACGGTAGCCAACCCGCCCCGACATTCTATTGCACCAGCCTCAATCGCGGCGACGGCGGCGTGGCTGTCCGTTACCAGGGCGAACAACGCCCGCACCCGAAGGTAGGCCAGCTGGTTACCCTGCGCCGTCCTGACCCTGGTCTGCGAAGCAGCTGGGTGCTCGCCGCCTGCCGCTGGCTGGTCGAGGCCGATAACGGCAAGGGCTTTGAAATGGGGTTGCAATACCTGAGCCGGGACCCGCAGCCGGTAGTCATACGGCTGTCTGACGAAAGCGGGGCCGGTGACTACCAGCCCGCCATCTCCGCGGCACAGAAACGCGGCTCGGAACGCATCCTCACCCTCATTACCCGCAGCGAACAACTGGGCAAGCATGCCGCCTTCACGCTGCATGACCGGCACGGGCAGCATCGCGCACACTGCACCGAACAACTCGAATCCGAACCCGGTTACGAGCGTTTCATCTACACATTCGACGACTGACAACAAAAAAGGCCCCTAAGGGCCTTTTTCACCTCACCTGCCGTGGCAGGCTGTGCAATCTACTTGAGTTCGAGTGAACCCCCCAGGTAGTTACGGTCACTCTCTTCCACCACGCCAATCGACCATGCGCCACGGTGACGCGCATGATCCACGGCCGCATCCACTTCAGCCGCCGTCGGGTTGCGGTCGACAGACAGCACCTGGCCGGGGTAGATCAGATCCGCATCCTTGATCTGATCACGGTTGGCCTTGTAGATCAGCGGCCACTCGTAAGGGTTGTTGTAAACGTCGGGCTTGCCTGAAATCGACCACAGGCTGTCACCGCGCACCACCTCGACCTTGATCGATGCCGCGCGAAGTTCGGCGATCAGCGGGTTGAGCAGGTCATAGGCCTTGCGTCCCTCGGCACGGCCGATCGCCGCACCCGCCGCATTCAGCGTACCCTGCTGTTCAGCACTGAGCCCACTGGCGTTACCCGCTTCCGCGTACAGCACCTTGGCCTTTTCCAGGTAGTACTGGTTCACGGCCAGCTCGGCCTGACTGCGCGCCTTGTTAGCCAGCTTGATGGCGGTGGCATCGTCACCTTTGGCAGCCGCGGCTTCGGCTTTTTTCAGGAACTTCTCGGTATCGCGCCAGATCCAGTGCAATGACTTGGCGCCTGCAATAGCGGACTTGGCATTGTTAATCGCTTGTGTCACTTCGCTACTCGGCCCCTTTTGCGCAGGCTGCGGCGGCGGAGTCGTAGCACACCCTGCTACCAGGCCCAGGGCAAGAACGACGGGAACCAGTGCTTTGCCGGTAAGAATTCTTTTCATGAAAATTACTCCGCTAGTGGTTGATCCTTGAAGACTTTTTTGTCTTTCGGCGTTATCGGGAAGCTACCACCCGCGTTATCCGGGTGTCAAGCCATCCTGCCGGGTACAACTATACCCCTGCATTAACCCGTAAGGACGCGACACGCCGGGAAAAATTCCCTGCGCGGTCTCGATCCTCACGGATCTACTCGGTATTGGCATCCTGTGCCGCCTGCCTCGCCACGATAGCCTCATCGCGCGCCTGCCTGGCGCTGCGTCGGGCGTCACGAAACCGGCGATCATTCAGCATTTGCTCGGCTGTCTTCAAGGTGGAAAGCGCCTGTTCCAGCTTGATATGTGCATACTGTTCCGCCCCGGCTGCGCGCGCGGCATCAATGGCCTGGCGCGCCTCGCTCATCTCCTGCACCGGCGCCGAGCGGCAGGCCAGCCCGGTAAACAACCAGAGGATCATCAGTAACAGGGCAAAAAACCGGGTACTGGATATGTGTGGGCCTGTTGTTTTCAGTGGATGTCCGAACATTCGCAAATGGCGCTGTATCAACAGGGTCAACACGCTAGCACCGCGTCATGGCAGGGTCAAGAAAGGCCTGTACTGCGCCGCCGTGATCACGCAGAATACGGCCGCGATCTGCAAGGAGCCCAAACCCATGTCAAAGGTCACCATTTACCACAATCCACGCTGTAGCAAATGCCGGCAGACGCTCGATTTGCTGCAACAACAAGGCGTCGATGCCGAGGTGGTGGAATACCTGAAAACTCCGCCCGATGCCGAACAACTCGATACCATCCTGACCCTGCTCAAGCTGGAACCCCGTGAACTCATGCGCACGAACGAGGCTGAATACCGGGAACAAGGCATGGACAACCCGGACCTGAGCCGCGAGCAGCTGATTAGCCTGATGGTGCGCTACCCGAAGGTGATCCAGCGCCCCATCGTCATCAAGGATGGCAAGGCCGCTATCGGCCGCCCGCCTGAAACCGTGCTGGATATCCTCTGATCATGAGCAACATCCTGGTACTCTATTACAGCCGCTACGGCGCCACTGAAAAAATGGCGCAACACATCGCCCGTGGCGTGGAAGAAGTCGAAGGCATGCAGGCCGTGGTACGCACTGTACCGGCCGTATCCACGGTCTGTGAAGCGGTCGAGGACACCATACCCGAACAGGGTGCGCCCTATGCCAGCCTCGATGAACTGCGCGACTGCAGCGGACTCGCACTCGGCAGCCCGACCCGCTTCGGCAATATGGCGGCGCCATTGAAATACTTTATCGATTCCACCAGCAGCCTGTGGCTGGGCGGCGAACTGGCCGGCAAGCCGGCGGCCGTGTTTACTTCGACCTCATCCCTGCACGGCGGACAGGAAACCACGCTGTGGTCGATGATGCTGCCACTGCTGCACCACGGCATGCTGATCACCGGCATTCCCTACAGCGAAACCGATCTGTTGCACACCGATGCCGGCGGCACACCCTACGGCGCCAGCCACCTGGCCGGCACCGACAGCAAGAACCCGCTGACGGCGGCCGAGCAGCGCCTGTGTCACGCCATGGGTAAACGCCTCGCCGAGACGGCACGAAAACTCGAAGCCTCGTGAGTTCACGCGCACGCTACTATTACGCGCTGACGCTGTTCGGCTACTTCGGCGTCATGGCGCTATTGCCCGTGTGGATTGGCTGGTTCAAGCCCCCCGGCCTGCTGATTCCGCCGGTGGCGATTTCCTTGCTGGCGCTGCCACTGTTCTTTGCGCTGCGCGGCATACTCTACGCCCGCTCCTATACCGTCGCCTGGAGCCTGTTCCTGTCGTTGTTCTATTTCACTCACGGTGTGATTGAAGCCTGGAGTGAAGACGTGGGACGCTGGGGCGCTGTGGCGGAAATTATCCTCTCGACCTGCTGGCTGGTGGGGGGTATTGCCTGGATACGTGCGACCTCGCCGAAGCGTAAGCCGGCAGATTAATGCTCCATCATTACTCCCGATTCCAGCACCGATTTCACAAACGGCACCGTCAGTTTGCGTTGCGCCGCCAGCGACGCCTCGTCCAGCCGATCCAGTGTATCGAACAGGGCCGGCAACTCACGCGGCAGACGGCGTAACAGGTACGCCGCTGTTTCATCCGGCAGCTCACAGCCTTTTTGCCTGGCCCGCAACTGCATGGCTTCGCAGCGCTGCGCGTCATCCAGCGCATGAATCGGGTACACCACTCCCGAGCCCAGCCGTGACACCAGGTCTGCCAGACCGATCCCCAGTTGTGCCGGCGCACAGGACGCACTCACCACCAGCCGGCCGCCGTGCTCACGCACCCGGTTGTAGAGGTGAAACACAGCCTCCTCCCACGCCGGTCGTGCAGCGATTTGCCCGATATCGTCGAGACACACGAGGTCAAACTGCTCCCAGCTTTCCAGCACGCCCGGCGGCAGTGCGTCGATATCATTCAGGGAAAGGTAGGCGGCGCTGCGACCGTGTTCGGTGGCGGCGTGGCAGCATGCCTGCAACAGGTGTGTCTTCCCCGAACCGCCGACGCCCCAGCAAAAGATGAACGCTTCGCCCTCACCCGTGGCGCAGTCGCGTAACTGGCGCACCAGTTCTGCGTTGGGACCGGCGATATAACCGGCGAAGCGCGCCGAGGTGCGCAGCTTGAGTTCCAGCACCAGCTGACGCGTCACGAATGATTCCGCGCCCGGCGGCCCCAGGTAATCACGTAATCCACCCCGCTCCAGACAATACTCGCCGTTACGGCATAGACCAGCCAGTCAATCCAGCGGGTCTCGCCATAACCACTTGCCTCGTGAACGATCACCAGCAGCACCAGCACAATCTGCAGGAAGGTATTGAGTTTACTCACCAGCGTAGGATGCGCGTCGAGCCGTTCTACCCGGTAGTTATAGAGGATTGCGCCGGTCACGATGACCACATCGCGCAGCACCACCAGCGCCAGTAACCAGAAAGGCAGGAAACCGGTCCAGGCCAGTGCCGCATAACAGGAGATCAGCAGTACCTTGTCAGCGAGCGGATCGAGCAAGGCGCCAAGCCGGCTGCTCCAGTCGAATTGCTTGGCGAGAAACCCGTCCAGCGCATCGGAAAACCCGGCGACAAAAAACAGCACCAGCGCCAGTGAATAGTGCCCCTTCAGCAAGGCCCAGGTGACGGGCGCGACCAGCACGATACGGCCAAAGGTGATCAGGTTGGGAATATCGCGTGCACGCATCGTGGTGTCTTCAGTGAACCAGTCGGAACTGCCAGTCACTGTCACCATTCACCGGCTCCAGTATCCTGCCCAGCCGGATCAGCCGCATCAGGCTTTGTTCAGAAGTATTCAGGCGTAAGGAAAACTGCACTTCATCACCGGCCACCATCGCCACCTGGACCTGTTCTACCGGGCTCAGTGACGCCAGGTACGCCTCCACCCTGGCGTAATCTGCCAGCTTGCCAATCCCCTGGATCGACACCAGCTGACTGGTCTGGTCGCTGGCGACCATCGCGTACTGCGTTCCCAGCAGGCCGGCGGCCTCTGCCACGCCCGCACGAACAAGCGCCTCCCCGCTGGCGGCATGCGTTGTCCAGTTCTGCCGCGCGCCGACGCCAAGCAAGGACCACTGCCCGCTCCAGTCACCGCGCGAATGCTCCAGCCGCCCCACCAGCACCACTTGTGGGCGATAACGTTCCGAGGCCTTCTGCACGGCGCCCAGGAAGCCTCCCCACAGGTCGGAGAAACTCACCGCATGCTGATCCTGAAGATCGAGCAGCGGCAGGCTGGCCGGCAAGCCGAACTGTTGTGCCGCATCGCGCAGCTCGCCAGCCAGCGGGTTCTCGCTGCTATCGGACACCAGGAAACGCCGGCCCATGTCATCCACGGCAAGCCAGACCAGCACATCCGGCCGGTCGCGCCCCCAGTAGGGCAACCCCCGTTCGCGCAAGGCGCGCCTGAGCGCCACTTCATCAAACTGCGCCCACAGGCGTAAGGTTGCAGCTTCACCGGGAACCGTGGCGGGTGTTTCACTGAAACGAAACTGGGCGACAAACCGCCCCGGTTTGGCGAGCAGTTGCTGGCCGGCTTCGCTGTTGACCACACCGGCATCACCCGTAATCCGCACCAGCACCGTGGCCAACGCCTGTTGCAGTGCCGCCTGACGCGCCTCCACGTCACGCCCCGTGGCCGGTGCATCGGCCTGAAACAGCTTGTCCAGATGCGCCGCCAGCACACTCTGATCAAACGCCAGCAAACACAGCCCGCAAAGCAGCGCGCGGCGCAACATCGAAGCTTTCATTCATATCCCCCGGAAATCCCGATTCCGTACCTTACCATAGGTCGGGAAGCTCACTCAGCACCTCCACCCCCACAGCAGGTGCATTTCGCCGGCGGCGGTTTCCTAGTAATATGGCGCTTTTCCCGTTTGGAGTCCGCTGTGTCCGGCCAGAATTCCTCAACTCCCGGTTCGTCGATCAGTTACCGTGACGCCGGCGTCGATCTCGATGCCGGCAATTCACTGGTCGAACGCATCAAGCCCGTCGTCGCCAGAACCCGCCGCCCCGGCGTAGTGTCCGGCCTCGGCGGTTTCGGCGCCCTGTTTGAACTGCCGCTGGACCGTTACCGCCAGCCGCTGCTGGTGTCCGGCACCGACGGCGTCGGCACCAAGCTCAAACTCGCCATCGACAGCGGCAAGCACGACACCATCGGCATTGACCTGGTCGCCATGTGCGCCAATGACATTATCGTGCAGGGTGCCGAGCCGCTGTTCTTCCTCGACTACTACGCCACCGGCAAGCTCGACGTGGACATTGCCGCCGACGTGGTCACTGGCATCGGCCGCGGCTGCGAACTGGCGGGCGCTGCGCTGATCGGCGGCGAGACCGCGGAAATGCCCGGCATGTACCAGGCCGAGGACTACGACCTGGCCGGCTTCTGCGTCGGCATTGTAGAAAAAGACAAGGTCATCGATGGCCAGTCGGTACAGGCCGGCGATGCGCTGATTGCGCTGGCGTCCTCCGGGCCACATTCCAACGGCTATTCACTGATCCGCAAAATCCTTGATGTCAGCGGCGCAGGCTTCGACCAGCCACTGGATGGCAAGCCCTTGATCGACTGGCTGCTGGAACCCACCCGCATCTACGTGAAATCACTGCTGGCATTGCTGGAACAGGTCGACGTCCACAGCCTGTGCCACGTCACCGGAGGCGGTCTGCCGGAAAACCTGCCGCGCATGTTGCCGGAAAATACCATCGCCAACCTTGACACCGGCAGCTGGCAATGGCCCACCGTGTTCCGCTGGTTGCAGGAACAGGGCAACGTGGACCGCTTCGAAATGTACCGCACCCTCAACTGCGGCATCGGCATGGTGATCTGCGTACCGGACGCACACTGCGACAAGGCCATCACACTACTGCAGGACCAGGGTGAAACCGCGTGGCGACTGGGCCGCGTGGAAGCCGGCGAAGGCGAGGCGCGCGTCGAACTGAATGACTGAAGCGCACGCCCCTGTAAAGCTGGTGGTCCTGATCTCGGGCCGCGGCTCCAACCTGCGAGCCATTCTCGACGCCATCGATGCCGGTGAACTGTCCGCCGTAGTCAGTGCCGTCATCAGTAACCGCGCCGAAGCACCCGGCCTGGTGTATGCCCGTGAACGCGCTATCGACACCCTCGCGCTGGATGCCCGGGACTATCCCGACCGCGAAGCCTACGACCAGGCCCTGCAGGGCATGGTCGACCTGTTCCACCCCGGGCTGGTGGTGCTGGCCGGTTTCATGCGCATCCTTACCCCGGGATTCGTGCGTCACTATGCGGGACGCCTGATTAACATCCACCCATCCCTGTTGCCCGAGTTTCGTGGCCTCAACACCCACCAGCGCGCCATCGAGGCCGGCGCCGACGAACACGGTGCCAGCGTTCATTTTGTCACGGAAGAACTCGATGGCGGCCCGGTCATTGCGCAGGTGCACGTCCCTGTGCTGGTCGAGGACAGCCCCGAGTCACTGGCGCAGCGCGTTCTGGAACAGGAACACCACCTCTACGTTAAGGTCATACAGTGGATAGCGGAAGGTCGTGTCACGCTGGAAGACGACGGGCCACATTTCGATGGCAAGCCACTGAAAACGCCGAAACAACTGGAGGCAAAGTGATCCTGAACCGCAACATGACCTGGCCGAAGCGGTATTCACACCGCCTCGCCCTGCTGATGACGATGCTGCTTGCCTCGCTGATCACCCAGGCCGCCCGCGCCGGCGCGGAAGCTCTCTACCCCGAATTTGTCGCCCACTACATCGTTCGCGCCAACGGTATCAAGGTGGGTAAAGCCACTTTCTCCCTGCAGCGTGAAGGCGCCGATGAGTACCTCTACCGGCAACATTCCGAATCTACCGGGGTCGGCGCCTTGCTGGGTTCGGACGAATCCACCCAGTCCAGCCGCTGGCGCTACGTGGATGGCGAAATCCAGCCGCTGGAATTTCGCTCGCAACGCAAACACGGCGATGACGACGATAACGCCCACCTGTTTTTCGACTGGAAGCAGATGCATGTGGTGAACCGTGGCGCCGGCAAACACTGGGACATCGCCTTCCCCGACGGCACACTCGACAGCCTGACCATGCAACTGGCCATGCTGTTCGACCTGCGCGACAACAAAACCCACCTTAAATACGATGTCGCCACACGCGGACGTATCAAACACTACCTGTTCGAGGTCGCCGGACGGGACACCATCAAACTGCCCTTCGGCAACTACGAGACCGTGCGTGCGGAACGCCGGGATGATAAAAAAGACGACAGCCTGATCTGGAGCGCGCCGGAACTCAATTACTTCCCGGTGCGTTTTATCAAGAAGAAACGCGCCGGCCTCGAAGTGGAACTGCTACTGCAGAAACTGGACTTCAATCCGCCCCCTGCGCCGGGCGAGCCCGGCTAGACAGCTGAATCAGGCCCTTGGCAGCGTCACCCCGGTCTGCCCCTGGTACTTGCCGCCCCGATCACGGTAGGAGGTTTCACACACCTCGTCGGCTCCCAGGAACAGCACCTGCGCCACACCCTCGTTGGCGTAGATTTTCGCCGGCAGCGGCGTGGTGTTGGAGAACTCCAGCGTGACGTGCCCTTCCCACTCCGGCTCCAGCGGCGTGACATTGACGATAATCCCGCAGCGCGCATAGGTGGACTTGCCCAGGCAGATGGTCAACACATCGCGCGGGATACGGAAATACTCCACCGTGCGCGCCAGCGCAAAGGAATTGGGCGGGATAATGCAGACATCGGATTTCACGTTGACGAAGCTGTTGTCATCGAAATTCTTGGGATCGACCACGGCGGAATTGATATTGGTGAAAATCTTGAATTCATCGGCACAGCGGATGTCATAGCCGTAGCTCGACGTACCGTAGGAGATCACCCGCCCCACACCATCGTGCTCACGCACCTGCCCCGCCACGAACGGCTCAATCATGCCTGCCTGCTCCGCCATGCGGCGAATCCACTGATCGGATTTAATCGACATTCTCTGTCCTGCCCTGAAATTCGAGCCGCAACGATACCGGGAATCGGGGCGCAAAAAAAGTGCTGCGGGGCGGAAAGGCCGCTATTCCACCACCCGCATGTAGTAACGATGATCATCTTCCCGGTACACGCGGAAACCGATGCGCGCATACAGCCTCAGGGCCGGATTGGTTTTCAGCAGGATAAGCTCCAGCGGCAGCCGCCGCGCGTTGGCTTCATCGATGAGCTGCCTGATCAGGTATCCACCGATACCCTTCCCCTGAAAAGCTTCATCAATGTGAATGGCCTCAAGCACCAGCCTGTCATGCCGGCAACTGACCGTCATTCGGCCGATGTCTTCACCATCGCATTGAATGATCCGGGTTTTCGCCTGGTCGAATTGATTGATTGAAAAATAGTGCGCCCAGTCTTCCGGGCGGTTCCATGTTGTCTCAACATACGCGCGCATCGTTCGCTCAGTAAGATTATTGACGAAATCCCTGTCGCGTTCTGTCGATTGGCGCAGCGTGATGT
>JALWRY010000466.1 GCA_027080445.1 Thiohalobacter sp.
GCCGTCACTATCGAAGCCTTCCTGTCGAAACACGAAAATGTCATTCAGTTGAACGATGTCACCCTCCACGCCGGTGACTTCGGAAATATGCGTGACCCGGCGGCTGCCGTCGGCAAAGCGCATCTGTTGCACGATAATATCGACAGCTGAGGCGACCTGTTCGCGGATCGCGCGTACCGGCAGTTCCATGCCCGACATCATGACCAGCACTTCCAGGCGTGAAATAACGTCGCGTGGCGTGTTGGCGTGCACCGTGGTCAGCGATCCGTCGTGGCCGGTGTTCATGGCCTGCAGCATGTCCAGCGCTTCACCTCCGCGGCACTCGCCGACGACGATGCGGTCGGGACGCATACGCAGGCAGTTTTTCACCAGGTCGCGGATCGAAATCGCACCTTTTCCTTCCAGGTTCGGCGGACGTGATTCCAGTGAGACCAGGTGAGGCTGGTTGAGCTGCAACTCGGCGGCGTCCTCGACGGTGATGACGCGTTCGCTGTGCGGGATGAAGTTGGACAGGACATTCAGCAAGGTGGTTTTTCCCGAACCGGTGCCGCCCGAGATAATCACATTACAGCGCTGCTCGACGGCAGTGCGGAGCAAGGTCACCATGGCGGGGTTGATCGAACCGTAGGCGATCATGTCGTCGCCGGTGAGTTTTTTCCGGGAAAACTTGCGGATGGTGATACACGGACCTTTCAGCGCCAGTGGCGGGATAATGGCATTGACGCGTGAACCATCCTTGAGGCGCGCGTCGACCATCGGTGAGCTTTCGTCGATACGCCTGCCGAGCGGCGCAACGATACGCTCGATGGCTGACATGACCGCGGCATCGCTGCTGAAGGCGATTTCGCTGCGCGTCAGCCGGCCGGCGCGCTCGACATAAATATCATCGAAGGCATTGACCATGATTTCGGTCACGTCCTCGTCGGCCAGCAGTTCCTCCAGCGGTCCCAGGCCGACGGCTTCATTCAATACCTCGCGTTTGAGTTGCTCACGGTCGACGTTGTCCGGCAGCTGGGCGCCGAGGTTGTTGAAGACTTCGTCGAGCATACCTTCTACGCTCTGGCGCAGCTCATCCTCGTCCATGTCGCCAACATCCGTGCGGCGCAGATCCATCATGCGCACGATCTCCTGGTGCATGCGGTTACGCCACATGAACACACGTCGGCGGCTGATATCCGCTTCGCTGGGCCGTTCATCCTCGGTTTCGCCGGGCGCCTGCCCGAATACGGTTTCCACCGTCCAGTCGCTGTCCTCAGCCAGCTCCTGGTAGTGATCGACAATTTCCGACTCATCGACCTGTGCGTTCATGCTGCCGATGCGGAATTCATAGTTGCCGATCGAAATCACGTCGGCGCCGCGCAGGGGACCGTAACACTGGATGTGATCGCCATTGACGCGTGTACCGATACCTTCGCTGCGGTCTTCGATGAACAGGCCCTTGTCTGTCATTTCGATGCTGGCGTGTACCGGGGCGATACGCCAGCCGCGGATCTGGATGAGGTTGTCACGTGACTTGCCGATACTGCACTGCTTCAGCGTGCAGCGTACGCGGCGCGTCGTCTTGCCCTTGTCGGTGATAACGATAATATCGAACATATCAGTCCAGTATGTCTTCGTTCTTGTCGATGTGCTTGAGGAACTCGCGGCGCAGTTGTGCAGCACGGCTCAGGCTTTGCCGGTTGACGTCGCTTTCCGGGTCATAGATGTAGGGTGTAATGAACACCACCAGGTCAGTGCGCGAGTTGCGGAAATTGCTGGACCGGAACAGGCTGCCGAGGATAGGGATACGGCTCAGGCCGACCAGGCCACTGATGTCTTTGGCGACTTCGTGATTGACCAGCCCGCTGATCACCAGGGTCTGGCCTGTCTTCAGGCTGACCTCGGTACTGGCCTTGCGGGTGCGGAAACCGGGCGTGTTATCGACCGACAGTGACTGGTCCACGCTGCTGATTTCAGTGACCACCTTGGCCAGAATATTACCGTCGTCACCGGCCCTGGGTTCCACCTTGAGTATGATGCCGAACTTCTTGAACTCGATAGTGGTGGTCAGGTTGGGACCGGGTACCGGTATCGGGACTTCGCCGCCGGAGAGAAACTCGGCCTTGCCGCCGCTACGGGCGCTGAGTGTCGGTGAGGCCAGTAACAGTGCATCGCCGTTGGATACCGACAGGTTGATCTTGGAGCTGATGGAGGTGGCAATACCGAAATAGCCAATGCCCGAGCCGAGCAGACCGTCCAGCGGCGTACCGGTTTTGGGCGGGCCGGCCTTGCCCTGGGAAAGAAAATTCTTGGCGAAGGCGGCAGACGGTCCGTTGATACTGGTTTGCCAGTTGATGCCCAGTTCGTCCAGCTTGCTGGTATTGAACTCGGTAAACTGGACTTTCATGTAGACCATTTTTTTACGTTCCACGCGCGACTCGTGTGTCAGGTCGAGTACATCCTTGAAACTTTGTTTCACCTTGTCGATGATCTCGCGATCCCGTTTGTTGACAGCGCCTTCGATAACGGCGAACTTGCCGACTTGCCGGACAGTGACGTGGGGGAGTGAGTCGAGCACCTTCGCCACCAGCGAATCCTGGTTCTTGGTGGTCAGGTCGATGAGCTTGTACACCTTGCCGATCTGTTGAATCAGCCGTTCGCCTTCTTCATTCACCACGCCTTCCACGATCACGTTGCCGCCGACCCGGCGCAGTGTGACGCCGGGCAGGTTACGCAGGGCGGAACGCATTTCTGTCGAGGCCCGCTGCGGATCCTGTTTCGATACGCTGATCTTGAAGCGTTGTTCTCCGCCGTTTTTGAGCCACAGGCGCAGGTCTGTGTCGCCCTCGGCTTCGGCCAGTACCAGCAACTGGCCATCCTCGAGAATCGACGTGCTGATGATCTTGCCGTTGCCAACCGCGACGCGGGAAATTTCACCCGGTTTCAGGACGTGCATATCGCCAAGGTACAGGTGAATGGTCGGTGTCGCCCAGGCCGGCAGGGCCAGTACAGCCAGCAGCATGAGCAGGCCGGCAGGCAGGGAAAAGGTTGGCTTTGTCAGGATATTTTTCTTCATGGTTACGTGCCCACTTGCTTGCGGTTGCCGCTTCACTGCAGTACCGGTACTTTGTTGACGGTGGCGACCGAATCCTTGCTGACGCCGCCGACGATGTAGTCCACCTCGAACAGATTGCCGGCCACCGCTGTCGTGGCGCCCATACCCGGCAGCGTGACGTTGTCGGCGCTAACCCCGGCCAGCAGCCGGCCGTCGCGGGTAGTGACGGTGCCATCGGCGTGTACCACCACGTCGTTCGGGTCCACCCGCGTACCGTCTTTCAGAACCAGCATGCCGTCCTTGTCCAGGCTGGCGCCGGCCAGCCGTGTGCCGTTGGCGGTGGTCACCTGGCCATCGGCCGTCGTGTGCAGTTCACCGGCCAGTTGCGCCGTGCCGACGGACTTGAGGACTTTGCCATCGCGAGTCAGGACGGTGCCGTCGGCGCGGATGACCACGTCTTTTGGATCGACCACCGTGCCGTCTTTCAGGACCAGCTTGCCATCCTTGTTGAGATGGACACCCGACAATACCGTGCCGTTTTCCGTAACTACCAGGCCATCTTTGGTAACGTGCAGCTTGCCGGCCTTGACGCTGCCGGCGCCCGTCAGCACGGTGCCGTCGGCGGTAATCAATGCGCCATCGGGCGCCGTTTTCAGTGTAGCCGGGTCGATGACCTTGCCGTCGGCCGTCACGATACGACCCTGGTCGTCGACCTGCAGGCCGCGTCCGGACAGGACAACACCGTCCTTGCTCATGATGGTGCCGTCTTCCGCGACCACCACGCCCTTGACAACCTTGCCGTCGGCGGTGCGTACCACACCGTCCTTACCCACCACCAGCCTGGACAGTGCGTGCGCGGCGGCGCGGGTGCGCGCGGCCTGCAGCAGTTGCCGTGCATGCGTCTTGAGGTCGGAAGGACTGACCGAGGTAAAGCCGGAGCCGCTGGTGTCCTTGCGGTTGCGCAGCACAGCAAGGACATCGCCCTTGTCCTGCGCGGTGGCCAGTATGGCCGCCTCGCGCGCGGTGACGTTGAGTGTCAGCGCCGTATAGTGGCGGTCAGGCGCGCGCGCCACGCCACCGCGCAGCAGGCGTACCCGCTCCTCGTAGTCGCGCGCGGCCTCGGTGCCGGTTGCCAGCACCTCGGTATTTTCCAGCAGCGGGATGATTTGTTGCCGGTCGTCGTTGTCCCCGCTGGCGCCTGCCGGGAGATTCACGAACAGGTCGATACGGTCGCCCGGACGCACGAAGCCGGATACCGAGTTGACCTCGTCCACCTGGATGGTCATGGCGCGTCGCTTGAGTGGAATGGTGTCGGAAAAGTCGAGCGGGAATTCGCGGTCGATGAAACTGTGCAGCAGCGGTCGCCCCGACGCCAGGTTGTGAACCAGCACCTGGCCCTTGATCTGGTCGAACTCGCCCGGTTTGACGGCGCCGGTATCGACGTAATCGGCGGGCATACTGCGCACCGAAAGTGTGGAACTGTCCAGCACATCGCCCTTGAGCAGGTCGCGGGAAGCTACGACCACTTCGGTCATGGCCTGTTTGGGCGTCAGCTGGTCGCGTAACTGGGCTTCGCGTGCGTGGAGGTAGAGTACCGACAGCAATGCCGCGGCAACGCCAAAGCCGATCGCCGACAGCAGCAGTGTCATATTCTTTTTACTGGCAAACACGGTGGCTCCTTGATCATGGGTGTAACAGGCCTGTCAGAACGGGTTGAATTTAAAGTCATAGCCGGTTGCCGCCTCGGCAATCGCCTCTGGGTCAAAGTTATCGAGTAACTGGTTGGTCTGTTCCAGGCGATCGGCAAGTTCATCCAGCTTCTGGTTGCCACTTTCCAGCTGCGTGGCCAGTTCGGGATACTTGCCCAGTGTGTTGTAGTATTCCGCCAGTTGTCCGAGATCATCGGTTTCCGGCAGTTCCGACAGGGACAGGGCGTAGCTGTGGCCGCGCTGTTTGTCGACCACGGCCTGACGCAGCGCTTCCACCGAACCGTTACCGGCCAACAGCAGCGCCGCCGTCAGGGCGGCCAGAATGACTACGTACTCGACCATGGCCTGGCCTGTCGATCGCCTTACCATCCCAGCACCTTTGCCTGCTCGTGATTGGCCACCACGCGGGTCTGACCGGCGACGCGGTTCAGCGTGATGGTGACCTGTTCACCACGGCGCGCCAGCGTCAACACATGACCCTGACCCTGCGCTGCACTGGCTTCATCCAGCAACACCCGCCAGCCCAGGCCCTGGTAGTGCCGCTTGTAAAAACTGGTATTACTGGCGACAGAAAAGCGGTTGCTGAACATCAGTGTGCGGCTCAGTTTGCCGGGGTCGCGGTTCGACTGGTCATCCAGCACGCGGCTGCCCCCCATGCGCGGGAAGCCCTTGCCCGGGTTCGCCAGGGTGTAACGGTGCTGGCGAGCCTGCCCGGGCAGATCGCTGATACTCAGGTAGCCCCAGCTGCCGCCCCCGGCGCGCGCCTGCACCTGGACGTTGTGGTACTCGTCGTCAACCAACTGGCCGATCATGCGCCAGGGCGGCATGCGGGATTCCGCCGCGTGATCTTTCCAGCGCTTGCGGTAGAACGCCAGCACTTCATCCACCGATTGCCGGGTTTCGAAACGCCGAATACGCAATTGCATGCCCATAGCCTTCGTTCCGGTTGAGACAGTCGTTACCCTGGCGTGAGGCGGCGCTGGCAGTTCCGTCCTGGCCTGCGCGGACCAGGTCGGCAGCAGCAGTAACAAGCAGAGGGCGGCGACGCTAGTATTCACAGTAGCCTCCCTTGCAGTGTGTCTGGCGCGGGTCATCCGGCCGGCGTTCCGGGTTGACCTCGTCGGCGGCAATATGCCCGAACACCAGCTTATCCTTGTTCAGTTCCGGGGCCATGAGCAAGGTCGATGCGATCGTCTGCACCGTGTGGATAAGCGGTTGGTCGAGCAGGGCGGTGGGAACCAGGCCACGGCTCTGGTACAGGGCCTGGCCGCTGTTGCCGGCGCCCCAGTTATCGGTGAGTACGGCGGCGCGTGACTGCAGGCGCAGATTGAGCGCTTGCAGGAACAGCGGTTTGCGGTTTTGTACGCGCAACGGGGTGTAGGCCGCCGCTTACGTGACCGGCATATTGACCTGAAAGGCAAAACGGCCGCGCATATTGTCGGCGTCGAAGCGGGCATCCACGCCGACGGCGCCCAGCAGCGTACTGAGGGTGACTGCCCAACTGTCAACGGCGCCGAGAATGCCGCGGCTGATGTAGACCGGGTCGGGCGTAGCGCCGGGGCCGGATGCCTGTACCGGCCGGTGTTGCGGGGCCGGGTCTATCATCTTTCGGCCGTCGTAGTAGACCCACAGCCGGTTGGCGTCGCCGGCATCAAAACCGGATGCATCACGCCCGGTGGACACCGGTATCGCGCTGTCGGAGTAATAGCGCCGCAGGGATTCTTTCCCGACCCGCGTGAGCGACTTGACCGGCAAGGCATTGCGTTTCAGGCCGTCGAAGCCGGAGGCCAGGTCGTCAGCCTCCTGGTAGTTGACGGTATATTCCCAGGCGCCGTAGCGGGCGGCCTGGTGGGTGGCGAGTTGCAGGTCAATATATTTGCCCACGGTCGGCACAATCAGGAACAGTGGCACCATGACAAAGGCCGCGCTGATCACGAACTCCGTCATTGCCTGGCCGGCTTGCCGTTGTGCGCGGTCGTTCATGGCAGCCGCCTTGCCAGGTTTTCCAGGTGGGCGAGGTTCACCTGGACATCCCGCGCCAGCCAGGGCTGACGTTGCTGGATGGCCAGGGCCGCGGTGCGGTCGATGTAGCTGGTGTCCACCAGCCGCGCCTGCCAGTAGGGATTGAAGCCATTGCCTTCCTCGGCACGGCCGTCGGGACGTTTGAAATAGACCTCGGACTTGCCCAGGACGGCAATCTCGTCCTCTGCGTCACCGCGGTCCAGGCGGAAACGGCCGCGGGTGCGGCTGTGCGCGATGTCATCGTCCTGCTTGACCAGGGCGACCAGCAGGTAGGGTGACTCGAAGCCCAGTTTGAGGTTTTTATCGACGCGGATACGCGCGGCGCCTCCCGGGCGGCTGTCGTTATAGCGCGGCAGACCGGCGTATTGCGTGTTGATATTGTTGCTTCCAATGGCAAAAAAAGGTCCCTGAAGTGGCGGCACCGGGTTTGGCCACAACCAGGGCACCGGGTTGAGCCGTGGCGTTTTGCCATACGCGTGATCGGGCGCTTCATAGAAGGCCGGGTAGGTATTGAGTGCTCCCCAGCTACCGGCGTTGTTACCCGCCAGTCTGCCCGCCTGGGCGCCACCGATACCCATGGGTGGCCCGCCCCGTGTGGGCGGAACGACGGTGACCTTTTTGCCGAAGAATGACAGGCTCAGGTGCAGGTCGAGGTTGCCGCCGAGAGCATCCACGGCCGACCAGTTATAGTGGTCTTCCTTGCCTTTGCTGAGGGCGCGCAGATCACTGCCGCCGGTGCGGTCGATCGATAATCCCAGCCCGAAGTCGGCGCCCAGCGCGCAGCGCCAGCCGACGAATGGAACCCACACACGCAGTACGCAGCGGTTGAATCCCATGTGCGGAATCAGCGGCATACTCCAGCCGCCGGCCCGATTCAGGCTGAAGCGGTCGCGCGACGCGTTGACCAGCGCAGCCAGACGCTGCATCCCCTGTTTCTGACTGTCCGCTGACGGGGCCGGGCCGCGTTGCCGCAGCGTATCCCAGGCCTGGCTTTGCCGGTAGGAGGTAACGAAGGCATCGCCTTTCCAGGCCAGGTCGCTATAGTGGGTATTGAAGTGGCGCGCCAGCGCCAGCACCCCGAACATCGAAAAGTGGGCGTCCCGGGCATTGGCCTGGAGCAGGTCGTTGATCGAGCCCAGACTGTTGGTAAAGGAGGCCAGGTGCACCGAGCGTTGCGCCAGGCTGTAACCCCGGTTGAGTGTAGCGACTGCACGGCTGCCCCGGGTGGCGAAGGGTTGTATGAGCCCCTGAACCAGATTCCCGTTTATACGCAGTCCGGTAATGAGACCCTGGAGACCGGCCGCCACCCCCGCCAGTACGCCGGTGGCGCTCAGTGCGGCAATGACCGGGCTTAAATAGACATTCAGAAACTCCGGCACCGAACGGGTCATCCGCGCCCAGGACGACAGACCAACCAGTTGCGCCATGGCGACTTCATTGGCCACCATGGCGCGGTTGGTATACGCGGTAAAATTCAGGTCGCGCGCCTCGACGGTGGAGACACTGAACGCTACCGCGTCGGCTGCATTCTGTAATTGCATTTTTTCGCTGGTCTGGATACCGCTGTCGACCAGTGACAGACCAATCAGCACGCCAACCACGGTCACCAGCAGGATGAGCAGAATGGCCTGCCCGCCCTGTCGGTGGTGTGGTTGCCGCCTGGTTGCCGTGTTTCCGGTCACGACAGCGGACACCGTCAGGTTATTTTTCGGATTGACCGGTATAGTTTTTCAGCGAACCGGATTTTTCCAGCGTTTTCGTTTTGCCTGCCGCTTCGGAGGCATTTTGCAGTGACGATTCACCGTTCTGTCCGGCAAGTTCCTGGGTCATGGCGCCCATCTGGCCACGGATGGTGTCGCCGAAGAAGCCGTACACGGCGATGGCCGCGATGGCGATCAGCGCCACGATGATGATGTACTCGGTCATGCCCTGGCCGAGCTGGCGGAAAGACGTTTTCATTGTGCACCTCCCGTGGTGTGCGTGGGTCACTGTTATTGTGTTACTGGCCTCCATTGTTCGGTTATGTGGCCGGTAAATAAATGCTGCATTCAGACTAAGCGCAACTAGTCCGAAAAGACTATACTGGGGCCCGGGAGCCTTGCGCCGGTCACGGGTGCGGGGATGCGGTGCTGAATAACAACACATAAACAGTCACAGGTATGAAAATTTTACTGGTCGATGATCACCCGCTGTTTCGTGAGGGTGTCGTACAGGTTCTGAAAAAGCTGGATTCGCAGGCGGAGGTGTTTGAAGCGAGCAGTTGCGAACAGGCGTTGCTTGTCTGTCGCAGTGAATCCGATCTCGACCTGGTGCTGCTGGACCTGTCGCTGCCGGGTATGGACGGTCTGGACGGGTTGCAGGACTTCCGGCAGCATTTTCCAACACTGCCAGTCGTGATTCTGTCGGCCTCGGAAGACAACCATTCGGTGCGCGCGGCGCTGGAGCGGGGCGCCCAGGGCTATCTGCCCAAGTCCACGCCGTCCCGGCTCATGATCCAGGCTATAGAACTGATCCTTGAGGGTGGCTTGTATGTGCCGGGTGGTTTGCTGAAGGACGACGTACCCGCGCCTGAAGTACTGACGCCAAGGCAGCGCGATGTTCTGGCGTTGCTTATCGAGGGCAAGTCCAACAAGGAGATTGCACGCCGGCTGGCGCTGTCCGATAACACCGTGCGTGTACACGCTGCCGCCATTTTCAGAACGCTGGGGGTGCATAACCGTACCGAAGCGGCGTTCGCGGCCCGCAAGCTGGGTATTCTGGATACCGACAGCATCGATTGATCGGCTTCAGGCCAGGTTTGTCGGTGTTTGTCCGGCCAGTACGGCATTGATGGCGGCGCGCAGGCGGGCCGGTTTTACCGGCTTGTGCAGGAGCGGGCAACCGAAATCGGCGGCAGCGCGCAACACCTCGGGCGCCGTATCACCGGAGATCAGGATGGCCGGTAGTGGGGTATTTAACGCGCGGCGTACGGCGCGAATGGCGTCGAGGCCGTTCTGGCCTTCGCGCAGGCGATGGTCCGACAGTACCAGGTCGGGCCGGACGGCATTCTCCCCGCTGATTTTCGTCAGTGCCTGTGTAGCCGAGTCTGCGCACAGTACCCGGCAGCCCCAGCCTGACAGGACGCGCTGCATGGCGCTCAGGATAGCGGACTCGTCATCGATGAGCAGCACGGTGCGGCCCTGCAGTCCGGCCGTTGTGGCCAGCGTCAGGGGCGCGGCGGGCGCCTCGCGCAACTGGCCGGCATCGCCGGCCGGCAGTTGCAGACAGAAGGCGCAACCGTGTCCCGGCGTGGAGCGTAACTCGATGCGGTGGTTGAGCAGACGGGCCAGCCGCCGCACGATGGCCAGGCCCAGCCCCAGCCCCTTGCTGCGATCGCGTTCCGGGTTTTGCAGCTGGTGAAATTCCTCGAACACCCGTTCCTGCTCCGCCAGCGGGATGCCGGGGCCGGTGTCGATGACATCCACGCGCAGCGTATCGCCGCGCCGGCGGCAGCCCAGCAGCACTTTACCCTGCCGGGTGTAGTTGATGGCATTGGAAAGCAGGTTTCTCAGGATGCGCTCGACCAGCACCGGGTCAGAGAACAGCACGGCAGACGTCGGAACCACACGCAGTTGCAAGCCGTTTTCCTGCGCCTGCAAACGGAATGCGGCGTCCAGCCGTTCAAACAGTTCCATGAGCGGGACGTGACGCGGGTGGACTTCTACCCGCCCGGCGTCCAGCCGGGAGACATCCAGCAGTGCGTTGAACAGCGTTTCAAGCGCGCTGCTGGAAGCACCGATGCGAGCGATGATATCGGCACGGTCGGAAGGGCTCGGGGTTTCTTCGAGAAGGCTGACGTACAGGCCCAGGGCGTGCAAGGGTTGGCGCAGGTCATGGCTGGCGGCAGCCAGAAAGCGCGACTTGGCGAGGTTGGCCTGTTCGGCTGCCAGTTGCGCGTGTTCCGCGGCATCTTTCTGCTGACGCAACTGGTCAATCAGGTCCAGGTTCTCGAAGCGCAATTCAATGGCGGTGCGGGCTGCCTTGTTGAGGTTGTGCGCCCAGACGAGACAACTGGCCAGGAAGGCAACACCGGCCAGACCG
>JALWRY010000467.1 GCA_027080445.1 Thiohalobacter sp.
GCATGCCGGATGATATTCTCCAGCGTTTCCGTACACACGTTCACCGGCCACACGGCCTGGTGCTGGTCACCGGCCCGACCGGCAGCGGCAAAACCACCACACTGTATGCCGCGTTGACGGAACTCAACAAGCCGCAAAAGAAAATTATCACCGTGGAAGACCCGGTGGAATACCAGCTTCCGCGTATCAACCAGGTGCAGGTGAATCACAAAATCGATCTTGGCTTTGCCCGTGTCCTGCGTACCGCGCTGCGCCTTGACCCCGATATTATCCTGGTGGGTGAAATGCGTGACCGGGACACTGGCGAAATCGGATTACGTGCAGCCCTGACCGGTCACCTTGTGATGTCGACCTTGCATACCAATGATGCCGTCAGTACAGCCATGCGCCTGGTCGACATGGGTCTCGAACCCTATTTAATTGCATCCTCTGTACAGGCCATACTGGCCCAGCGGTTGATACGCAAAAACTGTACGAATTGCAGTACTGTCAAACCCCTCGACCCGGGCGAACAGGCCTGGCTTAAACAAATCACAGGTGGTGAGAACAGTCAGCAAGACTTTTACGAAGGCGCGGGGTGCAACCAGTGCAACCACACCGGCTATCATGGTCGTATCGGTGTCTATGAGTTACTCGATATCGACTACACGCTGGCTGACGCATTGCGCTGTAATGACCCCTCGGCATTTGAAAACGGCGCACGTGCGCAAACCGGTTACAGACCACTCATCGACAACGCACTCGACTACGCGCGCCAGGGTCTGACCAGCCTTGCAGAAGTCATGCGTCTCAGCGGCGCGGCGGTGTAAAGACGCATGCCGTCATTCCAGTACAAGGCGCGCGGCCACCGTGGAGATGCCATAGAAGGCATCATTGAAGCCCCAAGCACCGACGTCGCGGCAAGCCGCCTGATCGAAGGTGGCCTGACACCGGTGGATATTCGTGCGGCTGAAAACAAAACCGGACTTAGTCGTGACCTGAAAGATTTATTTCCGCCAAAGATTGAACTGGTCGATCTTATCCAGTTCAGTCGACAGATGTATAGCCTGATGAAGGCCGGCGTACCCATCCTCAGCGCACTGAACGGGCTGTCGACCAATGCACGTAACCGGACACTCGGGCATACGCTCGCGGGTGTCATTGAAAACCTCGAAGCCGGCAGTGACCTTTCCAGCTCACTTGCCCGCTATCCCGATGTGTTTTCCGTATTCTATGTCAGCCTGGTGCGGGTCGGTGAAACCAGTGGCCAACTCGATGAAGTCTTTCGCCAGCTGGCAGGGTATCTCGATCGTGAACTCAAAACGCGCAAGAAAGTGAAATCGGCGCTGCGCTATCCTTCGTTTGTCATTACCGCAATTATCGCCGCCATTACCATCATCAACATTTTTGTCATCCCGGCTTTTGCAAACCTGTTCGCCAGTCTTGGCGGACAACTGCCTTTGCCCACACGTATCCTCGTCGCCATGTCCGACGCGACCGTGAATCACTGGGAGCTGTTGCTGGCCGGCGGTGCATTGTTGTTTGCCGGCGTGCGGTTTTATGTCAACAGTGAAACCGGGCGTTACAAGTGGCACAAACTGCAACTTCGCCTGCCCCTGGTTGGCCCGGTCCTGTACAAGGCGACGCTGGCACGCTTCAGTCGGCTGTTTGCACTGGTGCTCAACGCGGGTGTACCCATCGTGACGGCCATGTCTGTCGTCGGCCGCGCCCTGAACAATGAATTTATCGAGGAACGTGTACTCGGTATGCGCGATGGCATCGAACGGGGCGAATCCGTCAGTCGCACCGCCCACAACGCCGCAATTTTTGACCACCTGGTGCTACAGATGCTGGAGGTAGGTGAAACTTCCGGCACCACGGGGGATTTGCTGAAGGATATCTCTGACTATTATGACGACGAGGTCGACTATGCCATCGAGAAACTCAGCGCCTCGATCGAACCCACCCTCACCATCGCGCTGGCCTGCCTGGTGGCGCTGCTGGCGGCAGGTGTTTTCCTGCCCATGTGGGATCTGTACAAGGTCGCGCTGTAAAAACCCCGCTTTTGTGACCTGGACCACAGAAAATTCCAGTTTTTTTCTGGCACGTTCTACAGGGTATTTTTCCTTCATATCCTGGCCTTCGCAGAATAATAAATAATATCAATAGATTAAGTTATTTTTTATGCGCAGCCATATCCTTCGGGCCGCTGTCACAAAATGACGAAAACCCCTAAAGAACTGACAAAGACTTGACGATAACTAAATCAGTTCACGCGGGCTACCGCCCTTCAGGAGATAAAAGGATGAAGAAAGAAGCAGGTTTTACCTTAATCGAGCTGGTTGCCGTACTGGTTATTCTCGCGCTGTTGGGCGCAATGGCGGTACCGCGCTTTGTTGACGTAACCGGCCAGGCATTGACTGCTGCAAAAAATGGCTCGTTGGCGGGCGTTCGCGCAGGTCACGCCATGGCGATTGCGGATCTGCGCACCCTGCCGACTGTAAGCCAGCTTGCCACCTATGTCGGCGGACCCAACATTACTCCGCTTGCTACCGGTATCCAGGTGAAAATCAACAAACAGAATTACACCGTACTGACCTATACAGACACGACCTGTACTACGCCAACCGCTGCGTTGACCGATCTTGTCGGATGTATCGGAACAATCCAGTAATTCCAGCGCGCTCTGGAACAGGATCGAAAGGGTGGGCTGATGCCCGCCCTTTTTTTTGAATCGATTGCCATGGATGTTGCCAACACAGAAAATCGCTGTCACGGGTTCACCCTGATTGAACTGGTCGCCGTTCTGTTGATCCTCGGCGTTCTGGGGAGTGGCATCATGCTGCGCTGGGCCCCGGGTGACCAGTCCCTTTCTGCGCAGGCCGATCTGTTCGCCCGCAACCTGCGCCACGCACAGGCCATGGCCATGGCCCGTGGTGTTGCCCTGTTGCTGGATGTCAAAACCGCCAACACCTATGCCATCACCGATGGTGTCGCAACCATTCGGGATTCCGCCGGCGCATTGCAAAACTTCACGCTCGACAACGGCGTCACGCTGAGCGTAGCCGACCAGCGCTTCGACTCACTGGGCCGTCCCCTGAGTGGCGCCGGCCTGATGTCTGCCGCCCAAAGCTGGACGCTGAGTGGCGAAAGCGCCACGGAAACCGTACAGATCCAGCCACTCACCGGCTATGTCACGGTGACGCCATGAGCCGTACGAATGTCAAAACCTGTGCCGGGTTCACCCTGCTCGAACTGATCGCCGTGATCGTCATACTGGCGGTTGCCGCTGTACCGATCTCCGGGCTCTTTACCAAAGCCGGCCTGAACCTGCTCACCAACCAGCGCGTTCAGACAGCCACGCAACTGGCCCAGGAACAGGCGGAACTGATTCTCGGTCGACGCCGCAACCAGGGCTTTGCGGCCATCGCCACAGGCGCCTGGCCACCGGAAGTCCTCACCGGCAATTACGCCGGGTTCAACCGGCTGACGACGGTCACACAGGCTACCGGCTCACCCGCCGCCTGTCCTGCCACCGCACTGTGCGACGAGGTCCGGGTTTCCGTTAACGCGGGCGGCAGCGTGCTGTCAGAAATCACCTTTGTGCTGGTGAACTACTGATGAGGCATCAAAATACAACAGGTTTTACCCTACTGGAAATGGTTGTCACCATCGCCACCCTGTCGATACTCGCCATGCTGGTCACCCCTTACCTGAGTCTGTCTGCACGCGCCTACAATGCTAATGCGGTGGAATCAAAAATCCTCGGGGAACTACGCTACGCCAGTGAGCGCATCACCCGTGAACTGCGCGAGATGCGTCGCAACCCGCTATCTCCGTCAGACTACGAAATCAGCACACCACTCCAGCCGAACTCTATTCGCTTTGTCCGCAATGATGGCGAAACGGTCACGATTGAAGATGCGGCCCCGCAACTGAACCTGCGTTATGCATCACTTGCCGGCAATGCCGCGTTCCCGCTTTCCACCGCCTTGCAGAATCTTCGCTTCACATACCTGCAAAGCGATGAAATCAATGCGGCCACAGGCGGGAACAACCTGGCTTACGTAACATTTGAAATACAACTTGTCGTCAACGGCAAAACCTACAGCCAGCGCAACCGCGTCGCCTTGAGGGCGCAGCCATGATGACTTCACGACGGCTACAGCGTGGCGCCGTCACGTTGATCGGCGCGTTGTTTATTGTCATTGTCCTGTCCGTGATGGCGATTTCCCTGTTGCGCATGGCGGGCAGCAACAGCCTCGACAGCGCGGTACAAAACAATGCCGTGGAAGCCCTGTTCGTGGCTGAAACGGGTATTGAATACGCCTCGTCCCTGTACACCAGCACGGGCTCGTGCACCGGTCTTTCCGGTATCGGCCCGGTTAATGCGGGGCGGGGAAGCTTTTCGCTCGGTAATGCGGTGGTGCAACCGGGCGGTGACTGCCGGGTTCCGGTGACTGCATCGGTGGGTTCAACGGGAAATAATCCTGCAGTACGTAACATTGTTGCAGATCTTCGCCTCGGTGGCGGCAATGACGGCTGGATAGTGGGCGATAAGGGAACCATCCTGCGCTGGGATGGCAGCAGCTGGAATGCGTTTGCATCCCCCACAAACAATAAGCTCTACGCGGTCTATTGCGTTAATGCGACAAACTGTACGGCTGTGGGTGAGAAGGGGACGATTATCCGCTGGGATGGCACGGCCTGGTCACTTATGACTTCCAATACACCAGCTAATTTTTTTGGCCGCACAAATGATCTATTTGCGGTCAGTTGTGAACCCAACAACCCGAATAACTGCTATGCAGCAGGTGGTAGCAGCATCTTTGGTTTTATTTTCCAGGGCGTCATACAACATTGGGATGGCGCCGCCTGGTCTAATGTCATAGATTCACAACCAAATAATTTTGACTGGCGCTTTAATGATCTGTCCTGTCCCTCAACAACCTGCTATGTCGTAACAGCCAATGGCGTTATCGGTCGCTACGACCCGGTGAGCGGTAACTGGTTCAACGATATCTCGAACACGGCGATTCCACTGAATGGCATTTCCTGCATCGCAAACAATAATTGCTGGGCCGTCGGCGTACGTAGCGGGAACAACTGGAACCTGGATTTTCGTAATGCAACAGGCTGGACACCGATCACCGTCGGTGTCAGCAATAAAGCTAACCAGAACCTCAATGCCGTTTCCTGCATAGACGCAGGCGACTGCTGGGCGGTCGGTAACCGTGATGGTAATCGTTATGTCCTGGGTCACTGGAATGGCGCCAACTGGTCACAAGTTACGGTGAATAACGGTGCTCAGCGGAACAATCTTAATGCCGTGCACTGCCTCGCCAGCAACGATTGCTGGGCAGTCGGTAACTATAGAAACGGGGGCAATGTTATTCATTATGATGGCGCCAGCTGGTCTTATATCGGAGCAACCGTCGCAAACAATATCAATCTTCGTGGGGTACACTTCCCTTCCGGGGCCGGGGGTGGCGGTAGTACAGTGACACTGGTCCGCTGGCAGGAGATTATCGGCAATTGACATACCGGAGTAAATCAACGACGCTCTGCGACAATCCTGAAAAGAGGCATGCCGTGTTTTCATTGACGAAAAAACAAAAAGGCAACCGCCTGACGGCTCTGGTGACAGGTCCGGCGGGAACAGCCTGCGCCACCATACAGAAACCCGGCTCGCAACAACCGCGCCTCGAACAAGGTGGCCTGTACCCACCCGTCCCGGACCAGGCGCCTGCCGAACACCTCCAGCGCCTGGCGCGCCAACTCAAGCTTGCCGGAAGCCCTGTGACCACGCTGCTGTCCATGGGTGATTACAAGCTGATGATGGTCGAGGCGCCGGAAGTCCCGCCAGCGGAATTGAAAGCTGCCGTGCGCTGGCGTATCCGTGACCTGATTGATTTCCATATCGATGATGCCGTACTCGATGTATTCGACGCCCCTCCCAGCGGCGCCCGCGGGGTTCAGGAAAGTCTCTACGTGGTGGTATCACGCACATCGACTGTCAAATCGCTGATAGAACCCTTCGAAGCCGCTGGCGTTGAACTGGGCATTATCGATATTCCCGAACTGGCCATGCGTAATATCGCTGCGCGGCTCGATGCCGACAGGCACGGTGTCGCACTGCTTTTCTTTGAGGCCGAACGCGCGCTGATCACACTGACGCGCGATGCCACACTCTACCTGGCGCGCAGCATGGACTTCGGCTACCGGCAATTACAGGAATCACCTGAACTCATTGATCGCCTGGCGCTGGAACTGCAACGGTCCATGGACTACTACGACCGGCATTTCCAGCAAGCGCCCATTACTGCCGTAGCCTTGTGTCCCTTGCCGGTCGAGATGCCCGGGCTGGCTTCACGTCTCGGCGAACAAACCGGCCTGCCGGTGCAGTCCCTCAATATGGCGGATATTGTTGAAATCGATGATGGTTTCGAAACGACGCAACTGGCCGAATGTGTACTGGCTATCGGCGCCGCGTTACGCACTGAAGTGACGAAGCTCTAGGATTGATCCGCAGGTTCCTACCTAGTGACTGGTATCCAGTTCCAGCTCACGAATTTTCCGTGTCAGCGTATTACGCCCCCAACCCAGTAAACGCGCAGCATCCTGGCGTCGCCCCCCGGTGCGCGCCAGCGCCGTTTCGATCATCACGCGTTCGAAGGCGGGCAACGCTTCACTGAGCAGGTTCTCGTCGCCGTCCGCCAGCTTGCGGCTGGCCCAGGATCGTAGTGCTGACTCCCAACCTTGCACCGCACCCGCTTCACGACCCGGTGTCTGGCGAAGTTCAAGCGGCAGGTCATCAATCCGTATTTCCTGTCCCGGCGCCATCACGGTCAACCAGCGACACAGGTTTTCAATCTGCCGGACATTACCCGGCCAGTCCAGTTGCTTGAGGTAGGCTTCTGTCACCGGCAACAGCTGTTTTACATCGACGCTTAGTTCGCTGGCCGCCGCCTGCAGGAAATGGTTCATCAACAGGGGAATATCCGCACGCCGTTCACGAATCGACGGCAGGTGAATACGTATGACATTCAGCCGGTGGAACAGATCCTCACGGAAACGCCCTTCACGAACACGCTGCTCAAGATCCTGATGGGTCGCGGCAATGATGCGCACATCAACACGTACCGGGGTGTGCCCGCCAACCCGGTAGAATTCACCGTCTGCCAGCACGCGCAAAAGACGTGTTTGCATTTCCGCCGGCATATCGCCGATTTCATCCAGGAACAGGGTTCCCTGATCAGACTGTTCAAATCGCCCCATACGCTGACTCTGCGCACCGGTAAAGGCGCCACGCTCGTGGCCGAACAGTTCTGATTCCAGCAGGTCACGCGGAATGGCCGCCATATTGAGCGCCACAAAAGGTTTATCGGCGCGCGGGCTGTGACGATGCAGCGCATGTGCAACCAGTTCCTTGCCTGTGCCGGATTCACCATTGATCAAAACGGTAATATTGGAACGCGACAATCTGCCGATGGCGCGAAAGACTTCCTGCATGGCGGGTGCTTCACCAATGATTTCAGTATCGATTGGCGCACCGGCCGCAGTCGTCCTGTCGGCGTGGCTGCGGCTTTGTTCGATCGCCCGGCGTGTCAGCTCGACGGCATCGTCTATATCAAAAGGCTTGGGTAAATATTCAAACGCCCCCCCCTGGTAGGCCGTTACGGCACTGTCCAGGTCCGAGTGCGCGGTGATCACGATCACCGGCAACTCCGGGAAGTCTGCCTGGATCGCATTGAGCAGCTCGAATCCATCCATACCTGGCATACGCACATCGGTAATCAACGCATCGGGCTGGCCGCTCTGCAGGGTTTCGAGGATTCCGCTGGCAGATGAAAAAGCGCTCACGGCCATGCCTGCTTTTTCCAGCGCTTTTTCCAGTACCCAGCGTATGGACTGATCATCATCAACCACCCACACACTTGCCTTGTCCGTCATGCGTCCTCCAGCGGTAAAAAGATCGTAAACACGGTATTCCCGGGTTCACTGGAAAATTCAATGATCCCGTTATGCTGGTTCACCATGGACTGGGCTATCGATAAACCCAGGCCGGTGCCTTCCGCTCGACCGGTGACCATTGGATAAAAAATCTGTTCCTTCATTGCTTCATCAATCCCCTTGCCGTTGTCCACGATGTCGATCCGCACCGCGAGGCGGTATCGCTTCTGTCCAATCGTTACCTGTCGCTGGGTGCGACTGCGCAGTATGATCCGGTCTGCACCGGACTGTGCGGCATTACGCACCAGGTTCAGCACGGCCTGTATCAACTGCTCCGAGTCACCGTACAGGTCGGGAATGCTCGGGTCATACTCCCGTACGACTTCCACGGCGTCGTTTTCCTCAGCCCCCACCAGGCTACGCACATGCTCAAGCACCTGGTGAATATTCATCATCTGCTTCTGCGGTAAATCATTCGGCCCAAGCATGCGGTCGATCAGGTTTCTCAGCCGGTCCGCCTCGCGCATGATGACCTGTGTGTATTCCTTCTGCGCTTCATCGTGCAGCTCGCTTTCCAGCAATTGCGCCGCACCCCTCAAACCACCCAGCGGGTTTTTGATTTCATGCGCCATGCCGCGCAACAATTCGCGTGCGGCACGCTGCTGCGCCAGCAGCTGTTCTTCCTGGGCAATCCGGATGTATCGATCCCGGCGAATAACTTCCAGCAGCAACCCCGAAGGACTGATCGCCGTCACAGTGAAATCCACCACCATTTCCTGACCACTCGTGGTGCATAAGGCAAGCTCACGCTCGGTAAACGAAATCTGGCGATCCAGCGCATCCAGCAAGTGCGTTTTCATCGTTTCCGACATGGCCACCACACTGGCCCAGGCCTGTCCGGCAATCCGTCGATGACTCACCTGAAACAGGTTTTCCGCCGCAGGATTCAGATATCGCAGGCGTAAATCCCCGTCCAGGAGCAATACGGCGGTATTCTGCAACTCCAGCAAGCGCGCCGGCTGCACCCTTTGCGGCTCATCTGACATGGGCATGTTCTGGAGATTGCAAAAAATACGCCGCTTTTGACGGCTTCCCCGCCTGCCGCTCAAAAAGTGGGGATACTCCTTTAAAAACAACGAATAACATTGACCTCTCCGGGAAAAGCAGCTCTCGGAAGCCGGCTCGCGCATCACGGCATCCACGCGCAGGCACAGATTTGTACCTGTCGCGCACCACTATAGTGCATAGCGCACGGGCTGCACAGCCGTTGTTTGAAGGGAGTAGGGCGGGTTACTTGCCGGGCGGCGTGGGGGCAGGCTGCTGGTTTTGGTTACCACGGCGCGCCGGGTTGAAAATGGTCTGGCGATGCAGGAAGAAACGCACGGCTTTGCTGCGTTTCAGTAGTTTGCCGCTGGCACTGACCACCGCCACAGCGACACGATGCTCACCCCGATCCACCCCGGGGAGAATCTTTGTCGCACCCGGCTGGGGTTTACCTACCGGCTTGCCATCCAGGAAAAACTGGAAATTATGGCCCTGCTTGCGCGACAGCGCCGGCTCACTACCGGCTGTCACGGTGACATTGCCGGGATTGTCACGCACGGTTTCGTCCGCTTTCGGGGAGAGGATACTCACACTTTGGTACCGCGAAACTGCCGGCGTTTTACCTGCCTCTTGTGCATTGGTGGTTTTGAATTCGGGCGCACTGTACACCGACAGCGGTTTCAGTTTTACCGGCTCCGCGCCTTTTTCTGCGTGGTTGGTGAAGGTGACATTCCCCTGTGCATCAACAGTGCGGTAAATGGTGGCGGCTGAGGGCGTAGCGTACAGGATCGCCATGAACAACAACGCGCCAGTTGCAGGATATCGCCTCATAACAGTCACCTTTCTACGCCGGGGTTTCATCTTACCTTACCCACAGCCTGTCGCACGTGCAACCAGAAACGCCCCCTTTCGGGGGCGTTTCCGGTACCGCTCGTCAGTTGCTGTTACAGGCTGTAATACATATCAAATTCAACCGGATGGGTGCTCATGCGCAAACGCGTCACTTCTTCCATCTTCAGGTCGATAAAGCCGTCGATCATATCGTCAGTAAAAACACCACCCGCTGTCAGGAACTTGCGATCCTTGTCCAGGGCATCCAGCGCCTGATCGAAGGTAAAGCAAACCTGTGGGATCTTGGCTTCTTCTTCCGGCGGCAGGTCATACAGGTCCTTGTCCATGGCATCGCCCGGGTGGATCTTGTTCTGGATACCGTCCAGGCCGGCCATCAACATGGCGGAGAAAGCCAGGTAGGGGTTGGCGGTGGAATCCGGGAAACGCACCTCGATACGGCGCCCCTTGGGGTTGGCGACGTAAGGAATACGGATGGAGGCGGAACGGTTACGCGCCGAGTAGGCCAGCATCACCGGGGCTTCGAAACCCGGCACCAGGCGCTTGTAGGAGTTTGTCGACGCGTTGGTGAAAGCATTCAGCGCCTGCGCATGTTTGATGATACCGCCAATATAGTACAGCGCGATATCGGACAGGCCACCGTACTTCTTGCCACTGAACAGGTTCTTGCCTTTCTTGGACAGTGACTGGTGAACGTGCATGCCGTTACCATTGTCAC
This sequence comes from Thiohalobacter sp., assembly GCA_027080445.1. Classification (GTDB taxonomy): domain Bacteria; phylum Pseudomonadota; class Gammaproteobacteria; order DSM-19610; family DSM-19610; genus Thiogranum. The sequence goes on from JALWRY010000467.1 coordinate 10,544, forward strand.
CCACCAGCGGCTTGGGCATGAAGGTCGCCGTCTTGCCATAGCTGTGCGCCACATTCATGACCACGTATTTCAGGATTTGCACTTCATCGGACTTGCGCACCAGGGTATTGAATACGGTGCCGATTTCACACTGGCCTGCGGTGGCAACCTCGTGGTGATGCACTTCGGTCGGGCAACCCATCTCGTCCAGTGCAAGGCACATGGCGGAACGCATGTCGTGCAGGGAATCGACCGGCGGCACCGGGAAGTAGCCACCCTTGATACCCGGGCGGTGACCGATGTTGCCGTCTTCGTA
>JALWRY010000468.1 GCA_027080445.1 Thiohalobacter sp.
GCGCGACACGGTCACCCTGCACCAGCCGCTCGATCAGCAGGTAGAGATCGGTCCACAGGGTCTGGAAACAGAAATAACCGCAGAACACGCGGCCGGCAATGCCGGTGACAAAGAACAGCAGCAAGGCCGCCACCAGCAGGAAACCCGTCAGCCAGAACAGGTCCTCAGCGTGCATCACCAGGTCGAACAGGTAAAACTTGCGATTGGCGATATCGAACAAAACCGCCTGGTCGGGACCCGCGTTACGCGTCCAGCGCAACCAGGGCAACAGGAAATACACACTGTAGGCCAGTGTGAGTATGCCCCATTTCAGTGTCCTGAAACGCCCCTTGACGGAACGTGGATAAATCGGGATACGCGCCTGGTACAGCACCTCATTGGCGGAATCTGTCATAGCGGCAAAATGCGTATCCGGCCGTCTGTGGATCGGTTACTGGCCACCGCCCAACTCGTGGACATAGACCGTCAGCAACTTGATCTGGGTCTTGTCCAGACGATCCGACCAGTGCGGCATGGTGCGCTGTACGCCGTGGGTCACGACGGCTTTTACAGCCGCGAGTTTCTGTTCCTGCGTATCGGCGTCCGGCACATCGGCAATCGTCCAGATCTGGTCGGTCAGGTTGGCCGAACCCTGTGACTTCATGCCCTTGGCATCATGTCCGTGACAGTAGTAACAGCCGCCCGTGCTGGTCTGGAAAATGGCCTTACCGCGCGCCACGGAGGCATCCGCCTTGTGCTGACCGGACAGGGACAGCACATAGGCCGCCACGTCATCGAGCTGCTTGTCATTAAAGGTTTCGCGGAACGACGGCATAAAGCCATATCGTCCGTTGGTGATGGTTGTCTGGATATCCTCGACAGTACCACCCCACAGCCAGTCATCGTCGGCCAGGTTCGGGAACAGGCCGATCACGCCGGTGCCGCCGGCCCCGTGACAGGCCGCGCAGTTATCGCCGAACAGGCCCACTGCCATGGAGCGCGTAAACGCCATCATTTCCGCATCGCCCAGGATGGTTTGATAGTCCGCATCCTTGACCTTTTCCAGGTACTCATGGCTCAGGGTGGCGGACTTGCTTTCCTGCAAATCTTTCAGCAACAGGGCGCGTGTGTTCCAGTGCATGGTTTTTTCAGTGCCATCACTGTCGACGAAGGTAATATCGTTCATGACACCCGTCGTGTAACCGCCGCCTACCGGCCAGGCCGGGTAAAAGATCCAGTACACAACGGCAAATACCACCGTCGCATAGAAAGCCCACAGCCACCAGTTCGGCAGGGGGTTGTTGAATTCCTGTATATCACCGTCCCAGGCATGACCTGTAGTTTGTACTGCAGCCTGGGTTTTCCTGGCATCACTCATCTTTATTTACCTCGCCGTTACCGGCATGCCGATCCGAATCATCGTCCTGCAGGGGAATGTACTTGTACGATTCCAGTCGCTGACCGCGTTTCTTCCCCGTGTATATGTAGAGCAGAATGCCGCAGAACAGTATGAAGAACAGTAACAGCGCAACAACCTTGCTGTTCTCGAACTTCGTAAACCAGAGCATCCACTCGGGCATTGCACGCTCCCCATCTAGCGGAATTTTGCGAAGTAGCCTTCGTTGTACTTACTGAAATCCACCATGGTGCCAAGCACCTGGAGATAGGACACCAGCGCATCCATTTCGGTAATGCGCGAGGGCTGGCCATCGTAATCATTGACGAGCGCCTGGGAGATCAGGTTTTCTTCGGCGTGCAAAATATCCAGCTTGTCCGCCACGGATTTTCCAAATTGCTTGACGTTGCGCTCGTATTCGTCCCGGGTTTCCGAATACGGGACACCGGTTTTCTTCAATGCGCGCATACGTTCCTGTATATCGGAGTAGTCCAGGTCATTTTTCAGCAACCAGGGATAATTGGGCATGACGGACTGCGGCACCACGGAGCGCGGGTTGTTCAGGTGCGCCACGTGCCATTGATTGGAATATTTCTTGCCGACGCGCGCCAGGTCGGGGCCGGTACGCTTGGAACCCCACTGGAAGGGATGATCGTACTGCGATTCCGCAGCCAGTGAGTAGTGACCGTAACGCAGCGCCTCATCGCGGAACGGGCGGATCATCTGTGAGTGACACAGGTAGCAACCCTCACGCTGGTAGATATCGCGGCCACGTAACTCGAGTGGTGTGTAGGGCCGCACACCCGCCACGTCCTCGACCGTGCCGTTGATATAAAACAGCGGAACGATTTCGACCAGTCCGCCGATACTGATCACGATCATTGTCAGGACAATCAGCAGGCCTGCATTGGTTTCGATACTTTCGTGCTTGATCACTTTTCTCTACTCCGGGATCAGATACGCGCCATTTTGGCTGCAAGTTTGGCTTCCAGTATGGCCGCCTCGGCACGCGCGTTGCGTATCGTCATGAAGATGTTGTAGGACATAACTACGACACCGGACAGGAATGACAAACCACCCAGCGCACGAACCATATAGGGGTTGTGCAGGAACGCCACCGTTTCAACGAAGGTGTAGGCCAGGTTGCCGTAGTCATCGAAGCTGCGCAGCATCAGGCCCTGGAAGATACCGGCCACCCACATCGAAGTGATGTAGAGCACGATACCGATAGTCGCCAGCCAGAAGTGCACATACACCAGGCGGGTACTGTACAGGCGGGTGTCATACAGGCGCGGCACCATATGATAGAAGGAACCGAAGGTCACCATCGCCACCCAGCCCAACGCGCCCGAGTGGACATGACCGATGGTCCAGTCGGTGTAATGGGACAGGGCATTCACGCTCTTCAGCGACATCAACGGCCCCTCGAAGGTCGACATGCCGTAGAAGGACAGGGCTGTAATCAGGAACAGCATGATCGGGTCGGTCCGCAGCCTGTCCCAGGCGCCGGACAGGGTCATGATGCCGTTGATCATGCCGCCCCAGGACGGTAACAGCAGCATGATGGAGAAGGTGGCTGCCAGCGTCGAGGTCCAGTCAGGCAATGCCGTCCAGTGCAGGTGGTGGGCGCCCACCCACATGTACAGGAAGGACAGGGCCCAGAAATGCACAATAGACAAGCGGTAGGAATACACCGGGCGCCCGGCCTGTTTGGGCACGAAGTAATACATCATGCCAAGGAATGCCGCCGTCAGGAAGAAACCCACAGCGTTGTGGCCGTACCACCATTGGGTCATGGCATCCTGTACGCCGGAGAACAGACTGTAGGACTTCATGCTGAACAAGCTGACCGGTACCGCCAGATTATTGAAGATATGCAGAATGGCCGTTGCCAGGATGAAAGCCATGAAGAACCAGTTGGCAACATAGATATGCGGCTGGGAACGGCGTCGCAGGGTCTGCACATAGAGCAGGAAATACACCACCCAGGTTACCAGAATGATCAAATCGATCGGCCACTCGAACTCGGCGTACTCGCGCGACTGCGTATAACCCATCATGTAGCTGACGGCGCCGAGTGCGACAGCCGCCTGCCAGCCCCAGAAGGTAAAGGTTGCCATCCAGTCACTGTAGAGTCGCGTCTGACAGGTACGCTGTACGATGTAATAGGATGTCGCGAACAGGGCGCTACCGCCAAAACCGAAAATCACCAGCGTGGTATGTACTGGCCGGAGTCGGCCAAAGGTAATGGCCGGAATATCCAGGTTCAGCGCCGGCCAGGCCAGTTCCGACGCGATATAGACACCGGCGCTCATACCAAGCACAGCCCATACCAATGCCATAAAGGCGAACTTGCGACATATTTCGTAGTTGTACTGTTGTGAACTTCCCATAGCTGCCTGTGCCATGTTTTCCTGCCTCGTAAGTGCGATCTGGCCGTTGACCTGAATAGCGGGCCACAAAATCAGCGTATTCTAATATAAGGAACCGCTCCAGGTAAAGCCCTTAATAAAATAATGGTATATTTATGCGAGCCGCGTCATCTTCACCAGGTACGGTACATAGTGATCTACCAACAACACGGTGAACAACGCCATCAGGTAGATAATGGAATAGCCGAACATCTTCATGGCCTGTCGGCCACTTTCGTCATGCATCAATGCCCAGGCGTGATAAAGAAAGCCGATACCCAGCCCCATCGCACCTGTCAGGTACAACAGGCCACTCATGTGCGTGATGTAAGGCAACACGGTCACAACCACCAGCAGAATGGTATACAGCAACACCTGCAGGCGGGTGAAGGGTACCCCGTGCGTAACCGGCAACATGGGAATATTCACCTTGGCGTACTCGTTACGCCGATGTATGGCAAGCGCCCAGAAATGTGGCGGGGTCCAGGTGAAGATAATCAGAAACAGCAACAGGGCATGCGGATCAATGGTTCCGGTAACCGCTGTCCAGCCCAGCACCGGCGGCGCCGCGCCCGCCGCGCCACCGATGACGATATTCTGCGGCGTGGCGCGCTTCAGGTAGAGCGTGTAGATCACCGCATAGCCGATTAGTGACGCAAAGGTCAGTTCGGCCGTGAGCAGGTTGACGAACTGCACCAGGATCCACATCGCCAACGCGCCCAGCAGCAGCGCGAACACCAGGCAATTACGACTGGTCATGCTGCCACTTGCCACCGGGCGTTTGCGCGTACGCGCCATCTGCGCATCCGCGTACTGATCAACAACGTGATTGATCGCCGCCGCCGATGCCGCCGCCATGCCGATACCCAGCGTGCCAAAGATCAGTGGCTGCCACGGCACCATACCCGGCACGGCGAGAAACATGCCGACCAGTGCGGTAAACACGATCAGGGCCACGACCTTGAGCTTGCACACACCAAGATAATCTCGCCAGCGGGCGCCCAGCGAGGCCGTCATTGAATAACTCATGCCTGTTCCCAGCGCCCTGTTGGCGCACATCCACGGATTGCAAAGGACGGGTATTTTACCCTAATCCGGAGTACTTTAAGAGCTTCTCGAGGTCCTTGATCATTCCCCGGTGTTCTCCACCCGGCTCGTATTTCATCATCAGGTTACCCAGCGGGTCGACCAGGTAGACCCGCCTGGCCGCCAGCGGGTCCTTTTCATCGAGGACAAATTTCTGCAACAGCACTTTGGCCTCGCCCGGACCCAGCGGCACAATGACCTGACCAGGGAAATGCTGCTGCAATTCCGCTTGCCGCGCCGTGCTGACCCCGTCGACCCGCCACAGCATCAGCCGCTGCAAACGGCGAATATTGTCGCCCTGGGCCAGACGTATCTGGCGAATATTATAAAGCTGCTCGACGCAGGGTCGCTCGCAGGCGCCCTTCGCCAGATAGAGCATGGTCCACTTGCCACGAAAAAATGTCTCGTCGACGGGCTTGCCCTGCAGGGTTTTCAGGCTGAATGCCGGCAACTTGCGCACCGGCTGCACCAGATCACCGTAATTGGTTGTGGCTTCCGGTTTCCACTCCGGGAACAGGGTAATCACTAACGTGGCGAGGATCAGTGGCGCGGCAAACAATGCCAGCACCAGCAGCATGGAAATCCGCGCACGGCGTTGGCGGGCGGCATCCACCGGCGCAGTCGTTGTATTGTCAGGTGTCATTGTTCACTTTTCGGGTATTCACAACCAGGTAGATGATTAACAGGGTAATGGCCAGGCCAAACCATTGTACGGCGTAGGCGATATTCCGCTCGGGACCAAAGCCGGGCGTCGGCTTCCAGTCGCGTACGTATCCGTCAGGCTCGCCGGCATCGAGCCGCAGTATAACAGGCAACAGCGGCCGTCCCAGTTCGGCCGACAGCTTATCGAGGTGAATCTGCTGTATACGCCAGGGCCAGTCCCGGCGGGGAACTTCCCGGCCCAGCATAAACACTTTTCCGGGCGGGACTTTTATCCGCCCGACAAGCTTGCGCCGGTGCTCGGGTACTGTGACATCCGGCAGGATATCCCGGCTCTGAACCAGTGGAATCCAGCCCCGGTTCACCAGGATGGCCACACGGGAATCCTCCATCACCAGTGGTGTCAGTACCTCGTAACCCACACGCCCGGCATGGGTACGGTTATCCAGCAATAACTGATGCCGGCTGTCATAGTGTCCTGCCACCGTGGCGCGACGGTAATTCAGCCCGGCGGTGGATTTCAGCCCAGGCGCCAGCCGCAGCACTGAGCTCTCCTGCTTTCCCCTGTACTGGTCGAGCAAGGTTTTTTTCTGATCGGCGCGGTCCAGTTGCCAGAAGCCCAGCCCAAGCAGCAAGGCAAACAAGACGATGGTCACCACCGTGGGCCACAAGGCGGGACGAAAATCCAGGCTACCCATTCGCATGCCGGGAGGGTACGCAGCGACGCATTCGCTCGCAAGCAAAATCTGCTTACTCTATACTTCACTTCTACAAGCCTGATGGATAAACCAACATGTGGATAAAGGTTCTGATTGTTGTAGCGCTCGTTGCCATTGTTATCAGCCTTGCCAGCGGCATGGTCTTTCTGATCAAGGACAAGGGCAAAACCGAACGTACCGCCAAGGCGTTGACCGTGCGTATTTCGCTTTCCGTCGCCCTGTTTGGCCTGCTGATGCTGGGTATTTTCACCGGCCATATCAAGCCCCACGGTATTTACCCGGCAGGTCAGGCGGCCGCCCAACCGGCAAAATAATCATGGCTTCTACAGGGGCATAAAAAACGCCGCGTAAGCGGCGTTTTTTATGCCATGTCCTGTCTTGCTGCTACAGCAGGTAGACGAAGATAAACAGGCCCAGCCAGACCACGTCCACAAAGTGCCAGTACCAGGCAACGGCCTCAAAACCGAAGTGCCTGTCCGCCGTGAAGTGTCCTTTCGCACAGCGCAAGGTAATCACCGTCAACATGATCGTACCCAGTGTGACATGCAGGCCGTGGAAGCCGGTCAACATAAAGAAGGTGGAACCATAGATACCGGAACCCAGCGTCAGGTTATGGTGTTCGCTATAGGCTTCGCCGTATTCGTGAATCTGGAAACCCAGGAAAGTCGCGCCCAGGATAACGGTCGCCATCATCCACAATACCAGCGCACCGCGATTGCCTTTCTTCAACGCCCAATGGGCGAAAGTAATGGTCACGCCACTCGATAACAGCAGCAGGGTATTCAGCGCCGGGATTTTCCAGGGATCCAGCAGTGTGAAAGCACCGCCCACATTGCCTGGTCCATTGGTCGGCCAGGTGGCTTCCCAGCCTTTCCATAACAACTCATTGGTACCCGGATCACCGCCACCCAGCCAGGGCACGGAAAGCACCCTGGCATACCAGAGTGCCCCGAAGAAGGCCGCGAAAAACATCACTTCGGAAAAAATGAACCAGCTCATGCCCCAGCGGAACGACTTGTCCACCTGCATATTGTAGGTTCCCGCCTCACTCTCGTTGATGACGGTACGGAACCAGCCAAATACCATAAACAGCAGGATGGCAAACCCGGCCAGCATCACTGTACTGCCCTCATCCGAACCGTTTAAAAAGTCGCCAAACCCGTGCAACATAACAAACAGACCGACTGCGCCGATAATCGGCCAGACGCTGCCATGGGGCACATAATAGCCGCCGTTTGCTTCACTACTCATGCTTCCTTCCTCATTTTGGCTGATATTTTTCAGTTAACTGTAATTATTTCGTAACCCGGACGGCATTCATGCCGCTCCGCCCGAGGCTATGACAGACCAGACAAACAGCACCAACACGCCGGCTACTGCTGTCACAAGCAACAACGCCAGACGGATGTTCGCGCGCCTCAGTTTTTCATCGTCATCGACAGACATCACATTCAAACCGTTATGCATCAGGCCTACTTGACCTCGGGAGCGACTGTGAAGCTGTGGTACGGCGGCGGTGAAGACAGGGTCCATTCCAGACCTTCCGCACCTTCCCACACCTGGTCTGTCGCCTTGCTACCACCCCGTACCGTCTTGATCAGGATGTAGAGGAACAACAGCTGCGTCAGGCCGAAGGCAAAACCGCCGATACTGGAAATCTCATTGAAGCCGGCAAACTGGGTTGAATAATCCGGAATACGACGCGGCATACCGGCCAGCCCCAGGAAGTGCTGCGGGAAGAACAACACGTTGACAAAAATCGTCGACAGCCAGAAATGCAGCTTGCCGAGTTTTTCGTCATACATATTGCCGGTCCATTTGGGCAGCCAGTAGTAAACTGCCGCGAAGATCGCAAACACCGCGCCAGGAACCAGCACGTAGTGGAAATGCGCCACAATGAAATAGGTATCGTGGTACTGGAAATCGACCGGCGCCATTGACATCATCAAACCCGAAAACCCGCCAATGGTAAACAACATCACAAAAGCGATGGAGAACAACATGGGGGTTTCGAAGGTCATGGAACCTTTCCACATGGTGGCTACCCAGTTGAACACCTTCACCCCGGTTGGCACCGCGATCAGCATGGTGGCATACATAAAGAACAGTTCACCCGTCAACGGCATACCAACCGTGAACATGTGGTGCGCCCAGACAAGGAACGAAAGAAAAGCGATCGAGGCTGTGGCATAGACCATTGAGCTGTATCCAAACAAGCGTTTGCGCGCAAAGGTCGGGATGATGGCCGACACAATACCAAACGCCGGCAGGATCATGATATAGACCTCGGGATGCCCGAAGAACCAGAAGATATGCTGGAACAACACCGGGTCACCACCACCTGCCGCATTAAAGAACGAGGTACCAAAGAAGCGATCCGTCAACAGCATGGTAACCGCACCTGCCAGTACCGGCATAACGGCAATCAACAGGTAGGCCGTGATCAACCAGGTCCAGACGAACAATGGCATTTTCATCATCGTCATGCCCGGTGCGCGCATATTCATGATGGTGACAATGATATTGATCGCGCCCATGATCGATGAAATACCCAGCAGATGGACCGAGAAGATCAGGAACGGAAATGCGTTACCGGTCTGAAGCACCAGGGGCGGATACATGGTCCAGCCACCCGCCGGTGCGCCACCCTGCATAAACAGGGTGCCAATCAGCATGGTTCCGGCAAACGGCAGAATCCAGAAACTCCAGTTGTTCATGCGCGGCAATGCCATGTCCGGCGCGCCGATCATCATCGGTATCAACCAGTTGGCAAGCCCGACAAACGCCGGCATGACCGCGCCAAACACCATGATCAGCGCGTGCATGGTTGTCATGGAGTTAAAGAATTGCGGGTTGACGAACTGCAGGCCTGGCTGGAACAACTCTGCCCGGATAACCATCGCCATCGCGCCGCCAATGAAAAACATGGTCAGCGCAAAGATCAGGTACAGCGTACCGATATCCTTGTGGTTCGTGGTGAACACCCAGCGAAGCAGCCCTTTGGGATGCTCTTCGTGATGTGCGTCGTGTGTCGTTGCAGTACTCATTACTTCTCCTCCACGACCCTTAGCGGGCTGCCTTTATTTCTGAAGGTTGGACCAGGTCACCGGTATTGTTACCCCACGCATTACGCTCATAGGTAATCACAGCGGCAAGATCGATGTCGTTCAATTGCTTGGCAAAAGCACTCATTGCAGTGCCGGGCCTGCCATGCAGCACGGTATTGATATGCGCAATTTTCGGCCCCGTCGCAACGCTGCTGCCTTTCAGGGCCGGGAAGACCCCCGGAACACCCATTCCGCTGGCCTGGTGACAGGCCGCACAATTACTGGCAAACACCTTTTTGCCTCGCATCTTCAGTTCATCCATCGACCAGTCCCGGTCGGCACTGGCCGAGTCGGCAGCCTTTTTGCTTTTTTGCTCTGCCAGCCATTTCCGGTAATCCGCCTCATTCTTGGCGATCACCACGATTGGCATAAAGCCATGGTCCTTGCCACACAGCTCGGCACACTGCCCACGGTAGGTGCCTTCCTTTTCTATGTTGAACCACATTTCGTTGATATACCCGGGAATTGCATCTTTTTTCATGCCCAGATCCGGCACCCACCAGGAATGAATGACATCGCCGGCGGTAATCATCATTCGCACCCGCTTGTGGACCGGGACAACCAGTGGATGGTCTACCTCCAGCAGATAATTCGGCCCTTTAGGTTGTTTGTTGTAGATCTGTGCAGTTGGAGTGGACAATGCGCTGATGAAGCTCACATTTTCACCCAGATACTCATAACCCCATTTCCACTGGTAACCGGTCACCTTGATTTCGAGATCTGGTTGACCGGGTTTTTCCGCCACCACCAGCGCCTTTGTCGCAGGAATCGCCATAGCTATCAGAATCAGAAACGGTACAACAGTCCAGATGATTTCTACTGTCGTACTCTCATGAAACTGGGCGGGAACCGCCCCCTTTGATTTCCGGTGCTTCAGGATGGAGATAAACATGGCGCCGAACACCACCACAGCGATCGAAACACAAATCTTGAACACAAACATGTGCAAGTCGTATGCATCGTGGCTGATCGGCGTAACACCCTGGCGCAGATTCAGTACGTAATCCGCACTCGCTCCTCCCACACTGAACAACAGCACGAAACCCACTACTGCTGTCAGCAATCGTTTTATTTTTGACACAAACATACCAGCTTTTCTCCTTCCAACTCCCGAATACCAGATTTCTTAATACTTCTGCCCAGCGCCGCTTATGACGCGAGCGCCTCGCGCAACTGTTGCGCGAGTTGTTGTTTTTCGTCCACGGTCAAGTACTCACCGATTTCTGTACAGCGTCCATGTGACCGCAGCAGCAGTCGCGGTGGATGCCCCTTCACGGCCGCCGTCTCAAGCCTGACCTGCACCCAGGTGCGCTGGTAAGTGCTGTGGAACTCTGACTGATCCACACCCTCGACAATATCAACACAGTCCTCATGGATATTCAACAGCTGCCAGCGCCTGCTGCGCCGCGCCACGAGGTAGAGCGC
>JALWRY010000469.1 GCA_027080445.1 Thiohalobacter sp.
GGGTTTCTGGGCGGTACTGGTGGCCGGGTTCTCACCGATTCCCTACAAGGTATTTACCATTTCCGCCGGCGCCTTATCCATGAGCTTTGTGCCCTTTATCCTGGCCTCGGCAGTGGGGCGGGGCGGGCGTTTTTTCCTGGTGGCCGGCTTGCTGGCCTGGGGCGGTGCGGCCATGGAAGCGCGTATCCGTTACTACGTCGAGTGGATCGGCTGGTCCCTGGTCGCGCTGGGTGTCCTGGCCTGGTGGCTGCTCAGGCACTGATCATGCGCTGGCGGGTTTGGCTGTTATTGTGTTGTCTGCTGCCGGCCTGTGCCTCCGGCCCGGTCCGGGCGCCGGTTGGCGACCGCAGCCGCCAGCCACTACGGGTGCCTGCCGTTCATACTGTGGCGCAGGGTGAAACCCTGTATTCGGTGGCTTTCCTGTATGGCAAGACGGTTGAACAGCTGGCGGCCTGGAACGGCATCCGCAAGCCATACACTATCTACCGCGGGCAGAAAATCCGCCTGACGGCGCCGCCGCGGAAAATCCCCCCGGCCGTACGTAAACCGGCGCCCGGCAAAGCCGTTGTCAGAGCGTCACGGCCAAAGCCGGCCGCTCCCACCCATGTGAGACGTTCACGGCCCAAGGTCTCGAATTCACATACAAAACCGCCGGTTTCCGCTTCCCCGGCCCGTCAACGCCCACCGGACTGGACCTGGCCGGCCAGCGGAAAGCTGATTCGTCGCTTCGCGCCGCGGGCTGGCGGGGCAAAGGGTATCAATATTGCCGGCAAGCCGGGTACACCCGTGCGCGCGGCGGCCGCCGGCAAGGTCGTGTATGCCGGGAGTGGACTTAGTGGCTACGGTAGGCTTATTATCATCAAGCATAACAAAGACTTTCTCAGCGCTTACGCGCACAATCGCAAGTTGATTGCGAGGGAAGGTCAATGGGTAAGGAAGGGCGAACTGATCGCCCGCATGGGACGCAGTGCAACGGATCGGACCGAATTGCATTTTGAAATACGCAAAAAAGGCCGACCCGTCGATCCACTCCGGTACCTGCCCAAACGATAATAAAAGCGGATGGGAATAAAGGTGAGGTTACCTGATGGCCACAAAACGCCAGAGACCGACCAGCAAGACACCCCCCGGCGACGCGGTGGAGCCAAAAAGCAGTCGATCAGCTGCGCCTGGGAAGGCGGCGGGTAGTACGACAGTAAAAGAACCCCCGGACACCGATGCGCATTTTGATGCCACGCGCATGTACCTCAACGAAATCGGTTTTTCCCCGCTGTTGACCGCCGAAGAAGAAGTCTACTATTCCAGGCTCGCGCAAAAAGGCGACGAAAGCGGCCGCCGGCGGATGATCGAAAGCAATCTTCGTCTGGTGGTCAAAATCGCGCGTCGCTACATCAATCGCGGGCTGGCGTTCCTGGATTTGATTGAAGAGGGCAACCTGGGCCTGATCCGCGCCGTGGAAAAGTTCGACCCCGAGCGAGGCTTCCGTTTCTCGACTTACGCTACCTGGTGGATACGCCAGACCATTGAACGCGGCATCATGAACCAGACGCGCACCATCCGCCTGCCGATCCACGTGGTCAAGGAACTCAACAGTTACCTGCAAGCTGCCCGCCGGCTGGCACAATCCCTGGACCACGAGCCCAACGCCGAGGAGATCGCGGACCTGCTCGACAAGCCGATGAAGGACGTCAAGCGGCTGCTCAAACTCAACGAACGCGTTACTTCCGTTGACGTGCCCATCAGCAAGGACTCGGATTCGGGCAAGACCCTGATCGACTCCATCCCGGATGAAGGTAACACCGATCCCTCCGATCTGCTCCAGGACGAGGATGTGCTGGCCAACCTGGAAACCTGGATTGCACAGTTATCGGATAAACAGCGTGAAGTGGTGGAAAGGCGCTTTGGTTTGCACGGCTACAAAATCTCCACGCTGGAAGAAGTCGGCAATGAAATCGGCGTCACCCGTGAACGGGTGCGGCAGATTCAGATGGATGCGCTGAAACGCTTGCGGGAGATACTGGAGAGTGAGGGCTTCTCTTCGGATGCCTTGTTTGGTTGATGTTGCAGGGGCGCTTCGATCAGGCGTGCAAAATCACCCGGCGCCACATATTGCAGCACCTCCTTGCCTTTGCCGTTGATAATCAGGTCAAGTCCCTTGTCAGGGTAAAGCAGATGCGTGACCTGTTCTCCTGTGTGGAGGGTCTTGCCGGCCGGACCGAAACGTTTGAGGGCTGAAGCCTGGTCGATATTGACTGCGGGGATGAATGTTATGCTTTCCACCGGCGCCTGCAGGGCGACAGGCAGGTCATCCGGGTTGACCGTGAACTTGCGCGCACCGTTCTCCAGGTACTTTGACTTGATGGCGTGTTCTGCCAGTCGTATAACGACATCGGGCGCTACCCTTGCCGCGACGACCAGCTTTCCCGAGATAAACCCCGCTTTGTAATGCCCGTAGTACATTTCCAGTCCGCCGGTGTCCTGGTCGGCTGCCGCGATAATGGCCAGTTCCATGTCATCACCGAGTTGATCCCGTGCCTGCCCCAGCGTGCTCCGGCCCAGCGTAACGCCGAAAATGTTTGAACGGCCGTCGGGCAGTCTGTCGATCTGCCAGGGCAGACCTTTAATATTTTCAGCAGAATGTTCACTGGCGGGTTTCAGTGAAAGGAAAGCGGCGAGGATGAGGGTAAGGAAGATCAGCAGGGAAAACAGGCGTTTCATGGTGG
>JALWRY010000470.1 GCA_027080445.1 Thiohalobacter sp.
GTGGAACACCAGCACCATACCGACAATATCACCGTGGCTGTCACGTGTCGGGGTGGCGGTATCCTGGATAATGAATTCCTTGCCATCGTGGCGGGTGAGCGTCAGCAGGAAGTCGTGGTGGATGGTGTTTCCGCCATTGATGCAGTCATAGATCGGGTAGTCAATCGGAATACGGGTTTGCGATGAGACAACCTTGAACACTTCGTGTAGCGGGCGCCGGTGTGCGCTGAAGAATGTCCAGCCGGTCAGCTTTTCGGCAGCCGGGTTCAGGTAGGTAACCGCGCCGCCGGCATCGGTGGTAATGACACCTTCACCGAGGGATTCAAGCGTGGTTTGCGCCCTGACCTTTTCAATGAACAGTTCATCGTCAGCGCGTGCCTTTTCCCTGTCACGCGCCTGCTCAAGCGCCGCCGCCATGGCGTTGATGCTTTCCTGCAGGATACCGATCTCGCCACCGGCATTCACCTCGATGCGTTTATGAAGTTTCCCTTTACTGATTGCATTGGTAATCGAGGTCAGGGAGCGGATGGGTGAGGTGACACTGCGCGCCAGCAGCGCGGCGAAATAGGCGGTGACCAGTATTGCGATGGCGGTGATGAAAAGGCCGTTTTTCAGGACATCGGCTTGCTGTTCGATAGCATGCTTTCGGGTGACGACGACCTCCACATGGCCGATCAACGCCGGGGTCTCGCTGAAATGCCTGTCATCAGAAAGGGCGGGCTCATAGTCGTCCACGGCCAGGCTGGAGTAGTAGATCTCGGAGGTAAACGTCCTGTACAGATCCTTGTCGGTTGATTGCGCAGGATCACGGGGGCTTGCCTGACCGGATGGGCTGGTTTGTACGATGGGTTTGCCGGTATTGTCTGTAATCGTAATTGCCTTGACATCAGGGTCATGCGCCGAGGCATAGATCAGCCGGGTCAAGGCTGTTTCATTACCGGACAGCACGCCGTATTCCGCGGCGGGCGCCAGCAGCTTGGCGATGGACTGGCCCTTGGCATTGAGCGTGTTGTCAATATCGGCTATCTGCCGCCACATGAAAAAGGAAGAGAGCAGCAGGCTGGTAATGATCAGCGGTAACAAGGTCACCAGGAATACCCTGGTCTGTATATCAGTGCGCTTCATGGTTGGCACCTTTTATCATGGATTGAAGCCCGGCATTGCTGTCCAGTTGCAGTCCGAGTGATCGGGCAACGTGCGGGTTGATACGAATGCTGTAGTGTTCCGGGTAAGCGGGTGATGGCAGGCCGCGTTTCCCGGTGGTAAGGAATGTCCGGATTATCCCTGCGGTCTGTTGTGCAATCTGTTCCGGTGTCGAATACACGGACAGGGTGGCCCCGGCGTCGGCATAGGCTTTTGAATAAGCCACCACGGGTACCCTGTAGTGGTAGGTTGTCAGCAGGATACTCTTGGCGGTTCGGGGGTTGTATACGACAGGGTCGGCAATCGCAAGCAGCAGGCCGGCCTGTTTCAGCAGCCTGTCCAGTGCGGGCATCAGTTCATCCGGTTTATGGACTTTTGCAGTGTGCAGGTGAAAGCCGGTTTTTCCGGCCAGGGTGGCAAGTTCGTCCTGTTGTTTCTCCGAAACCGGGCCAAGCAGAACGCCGGTTTCCCTGCGGTCGGTGAAGGCGACAGCAAGAATACGAAACATACGCTGCAGGGGCTGGTCGATATAGATGGCTGTGCATACCCGCCCGGGGCAGCTTACCCTTCCGGATTGCATCAGGCTGTTATACGTCGCCCTGGGAACCAGGGTGTAAAGCACTGGTGCTTTTACGCGCCACTGCTGTATCGCCAGGGCGGCACGCCCGCCAAGCGCGATGACCATGTCGTAGTGTTGTTCCACGCCACCCCCGGGCTGTTCGGTCAACTGGCTGGCGGGCAGGCTGACGATATCGATGGGGGGCGCCGCGTTTGCCTGGAGTTCCTGTCTGGCCGTTTCAATGAAGCGCAGGTAGGGTGTCGAGGTCTGACTGCTGACAAAAAGAATACGGCTTGTATCCCCGGCCCGTACGGCCGGCGTGGCAAAAAACACCAGCAGCGTGAGGGCAATCAGCAGCCCTGTCTGCAGCTGACTGCGGCAGGGTATCCGTGCCCGGTGACTTTCAAAAAGCGACGACATGGCCAGGCTACTTTATGCTGACGGTAATGGAGCCGTAAATGCGTCGGTCAATGTTGTTTCTGAGTCGGGTGTTTTCATGGTTGTCAAACAGGTTCTGTACAACCAGCGCGAACCTCAGGTCCTGTCCGGGCGTTGAGAAAGCGCGGGCGAGCCGAATATCCGTGCGATGCTGTGCGGAACGAATGTCTTTGGTTTCCAGTTCCTTCATCTTCGACAGGTAGTAATAGCCGAGGCTGGCCGTGTAACCCCGGCCAAAATGATGCATGGCAAGAAGATTCAGCATATCCGAAGGACCGGTGTCGGCGTAGTTCGTACTGCCGGTTTTGTCTTTACCCGTAATATTCTGGTGCGTGTAGCTGATATTCAGTCCGTTGCCATGATCCGCCCGGTAGCGGGCGGATATTTCAAACCCCTTGATCCTGGCATTGTTGGAGTTGGCGAAAAACTGGGCTGTACCATCCAGACCGGCGGGGAAGGTAGTGGTGTCGTAGGCGATCAGATCATCGAGCTTGTCATAGAACAGCCTGGCGTCCAGCGTCGAATGAAATCGGGGAAAGTTGCCGACATAGCCGATGTCACAGGAGGTGATTTGCTCCGAGTCAATGGCGCCGGAATCAAACAGCAGGACATTGTTGGGTATGGGGAGGGGGAAGCGGTAATCAGGGTTTTCTTCGAAAACGAAAGGATCCCGGTAGGCCCGTGATGCCGATACGCGCAGGGTGTGGTTTGCGAGGAAGCGATAGTTGATCGATGCACGTGGCGAAACATTGGTGTCCCCGGTATCGCTGTTTTCAAGCATGATGCCGGCGTTCAGCAGCGTCCTGGCAGCCAGCTGATACTCGACGTTGGAAAACACCCGGTAAGCGTTGTTATCCACCGTGTGATCGGTGTTGAAAAACAGCGGGCCGTTTACTTCATCCTTGCGGGCGCCGGCGCCCCAGACCAGCCGCAGGGACTGCGTCGGTTCAAGAATGTTCTGGAATTCGATGTCCCAGCGGTCGGATGTCAGCCGTTCATCGGAAAAGACCCGGGCGCCACCCAGTAACGGGATAGGGTTTGACTGGTAGTCATTTATGTCCTTGTTCTGGTTGTGATAGAACTGCAACGAGTATTCCTGGTTAGCAGACAGGGTGTGCGTCCACTTGATCTGCTGAAATTGGCTGTAGGTCTGCTTGGTGTGTTTGGGGATAATGTCATCGAACACATTATCCTCGCCTTTTGACCCACTGTTATGGCCCAGTTGAACTATGAACGCGTCATTGACGTCAAGCTGGTAGTCACCACGCAGGGTGATGAGTTTGACCTGCATGTCATCGTGGCGATCGTCAAAGCCATTGTTCTCGCGGTAGGCAGTCGTTACGCGGTAATCCAGGTTCTTGTGACTGCCCCCGTAGCGTAAAAACCCTTCCTTCAAACCGTCGCTGCCGATGTTGGTCTTCAGCATCACGCCCCGGTCCAGCACGGCGTTCCGGGTGATGATATTGATCACGGAAGTAAACGCATTGGCGCCGTAACTGGACGCATTCGGGCCACGGATAACTTCGATGCGCTCGATGTCGTCAATGGTCAGCGGCAGGTCTGTCCACGCCACGCCGCCCAGTGCCGGCTCGTAGACCGAACGGCCATCGACCAGTACCTGCATCTGGCGTGAAAACCGGTCTACCAGGACGTGGTAACCGACAGCCTGAACATAGCCGTTTTGATAATTGACAATAAACCCGGGCGCCATCCGCAACAGGTCGGGAATTTCGGTGAAACCGGAAGCGGCGATCATCTCCCGGTCGATGATGGTAGTGGCGACCGGTGCGTTTGCCGGTGACTGGGGCAGACGGGACGCGGAAAGTATGATTGGCAGGTCGCCCAGAAAACCCTCTTCCGAGAGCAGCGTGTTACCGCTTTCTGCGGCGATCAGCGGCCATGATGCCAGTAAAAGGGCGGGAAACAGCAGGATATGAGAATATCCGCGCCAGCCGGGGTGGCAGGCATTGCAACGCGATGCCCGGGAAAACAACCTGGAAAAACACATAACCGCTTCACTACTGTACTTGTTATCGATGTCCACAATACGGGGGCTCCGCTTGCGTGACTTGACATCCTAGGGGTAATTTTCAGGAAAGGCAATGCACTGCGCCGGTTCCCGGCCGGCTGTAGCGATTTACATCTTGCGGATAAAAAATGAATAACCGTAACTGGCCTGTTCCAGCGCCACCAGTCTGTCGCCGGTCTGGCGGCAGATGTAATCAATATCATTGACCGCCCCCGGTTCGATGGTCACGACTTCCAGTACCTGGTCCACAGTGAGTGACTTTAGTGCACGGCAGGTATTCACGATGGGCAAAGGGCAACCCATGCGCCGGGCATCGAGTGTCTGCGCCACGTGCCCGGCATAGTGTCTTTCCGTTGTCGTGATCTCCGGAACAGAAGGCAGGTACTTGCCCAATGCATGGCGCTGAAAGTCGGAATCGGCTTCCTCCATAGACTTCAGGCTGACGGGCTTCAAGCGGGATATCACCCAGCCATGCAAGGGCGTTTTGCCATAGATATTACACAGTGACGTGAGCGATTCAGGATCAAGGATCTTGATCAGAGTGGGTTGAGTGACAGAATCCACGTACACGACCCCGCAATAGGGCCTGTCGTGCGATTTACGTAAATGTGTGTTGAGTGACGCGAGCTGCACCTTGAGTTCATCTTCGTCCAGCGGGGTGTTCGGGGGTGGCTCACCTGACTTGTACAGATACCAGGGTGCATTGCCCGGTTCGCTGATACATTGCCATAACCGGTCGAGTTCCTCCCAGCTCAAAATGCCGGCCAGCGAGCCGCTTGCCAGTTCAACAAAGGGATGGGGCGCGATAGATTCGGGAGATTGCATGGGATTCATTTTTGCGCGGCGTCCTCTATTCGGCAACGGGAGGATAAAAATCTATTCTATTCTTGATCGCAAGATAATAATGAGTTTTTGACTATAATATATTCTTTTATGGAATATATGGGCCGGTTTCATGGATACCTTCATTTCAATGTCGATCTTTCGCCGGGTGGTGGAAGCCGGAAGCTTCTCGGCCGTGGCACGCGAAACCCGGCTTTCCCAGCCAACGGTCAGCAAGCATATTGCCGCCCTGGAAGAACGCCTGGGCACCCGTTTACTCAATCGCAGTACCAGGCAACTCAACCTGACCGATGCCGGCCGGGAGCATTATGAGCACTGCGTGCGCATCCTCGATGATCTGGCCGAGGCCGAGAGCAGTGTCGGTCGCAGGACATCGCAGCCGACGGGTACCCTGCGTATCAGTACACCAATTGCCTTCGGGCGTTTACAGATACTTCCCCGGCTATGGCGATTTATCGCGGCGTACCCCGAACTGAAAATCGATTTACTCATGGATGATCACAACATCGACCTGGTCAAGGAAGGGGTCGACGTGGTGATTCGCATGGGGCCGATGGAAAGTTCGTCACTGATCGCACAGAAAATCGGCGACTGCGCCCGGGTGACAGTGGCCAGTCCCGACTACCTGGCCGCTCATGGCGAGCCCGGCAAGCCGGCTGACCTGAAGCAGCACGATTGCCTGGTATTCACCCTGCTGTCTACGCGCAACGAATGGTATTTCACCGGGCACAAGGGGATGGAGAAGGTCCGGGTAAAGGGCCGCTTCAGCACCAATAGCCCGGATGCCATACGCGAGGCCGCCCTGGCCGGCATGGGAATCGCTGTGACGCCGCTATGGTTGATCGACGGGTGCATAGAGGCGGGGCGGTTGAAACCTGTCCTGAACGACTACAGGCCGACACCCATGGCGGTGCATGCCGCCTACCCGGACAGGCGTTTTGTGCCGAGGAAAGTCCGGGCTTTCATCGAGCATATTCACGCCACACTCAATTCGAAATAAACCCCTTGACCTGGAGTTGACTCCAGGTTCTAGACTGTGGCTACCGTAGCCGGCTGACACTGGAATGGCATTTGTTAAATGTGACATTGTATCGAGGTAGCCCCATGAAAAAGTTAATCGCAATTATCATTATGAGTATGAGCTGGAATGTCGCGGTAAACGCGGCTGGTAGCGAGTACCGGATGCGTGTCGATGGCCTGGCCTGTCCCTATTGCGCCTACGGGATTGAAAAGAAGCTGAAGGCGATTGACGGTGTCGGCAAGATCGATGTGGATCTCAAGGCCGGGCTGGTCACTGTGGATGTGGACAAAGGCGCCACGCTCACCGAACCGCAGATGAAGACCCTGTTCAGGGATGCCGGTTTTACCTACCGCAGCATGACCCGGAAGCCGCTGGATGAGGACGCGAAACATAAATGACGCCTCGCCCCGGGACAACGCGGCCTGGCGAACCACCTGGCTTACCTTGTTTGCCTCGACCGGGACCCTGATCTGCTGCGCCTTGCCCATCATTTTTGTATCGCTGGGTTTTGGCGCCACAGTAGCCGCGTTGACCAGCAGTTTCCCATTCCTGATCACACTCAGCCTGCACAAGGTATGGATTTTTGCCTTTTCGGGCGCCATGCTGGTTCTGTCCGGCTGGTTGATGTACCGGCCGGGAAGGTCTTGCCCGACCGATTCTGAACAGGGCCGGATTTGCCATACGAGTCAAACATGGAATCGGCGGCTTTACTGGTCTTCGCTTGTTATCTGGGGCATCGGTTTTTTTGCTGCGTTCCTCGCTTTGCCGTTGCGTATCTGGCTGGGGCTGTGAAAACGCGCCTTGCGAGGGGCATGGTGTCGTGGCAAGCTTTAAAAATGTACAAATTATTCGCAATACTGTGGGTCGTACTCAGTGTGTGGGGCGGCATGGCTGTCGCAGAGGACAAAACGGCGGATAGCATCGATTTTCCCGGTGTACCCGAGGTGGCTGTGCCGCCGGGCGTGTCCTATGAAGGTTTTTTTGAAGCGCACAATCCGGTCAAGGTTGTTTTCGGCGTGTCGGATCCCGGCGCCCAGCTCAAGGAGTCCCTCATCAATGCGGCCTACACCATCAAGTACCTCAAACCACGGAAAATTCCCTACCACATCCAGATTGTCCTGTATGGAAAGGCGGTGTTGTCCGCGTCGGAATTCAATGATGACTACAGCGGTTATGGACCGATGTTCGATGCCTTACAGGAAGCCGGCGTCGAAATCAGGGTGTGTCACAATTCGATGTACGCGTTGAAGGTCGAGGCGGATGACCTGTACCCCGAGATGAAAGTCGTGCCGGCGGGTATTCTCCAGCTCATCAAAATGCAGATGCAGGGTTATACATATATCAGTAATCATTGATGGTGTTCACCGGTCCAGGGGTGGGTAAGACCAGGCTTCCTGGTCAACAAAAGCCAGCCGCTCACGAATAAGCGGCAGTAACACTGTATCGGCAAACTGGCAGCCAGTGTTGCCAGGGTCTTTCTGAGCCTGTTTGTCAGCCAACACCGGAGGGTGGCCTTTTCCCTGTTGCAGACGTTCCAGCATAGGAATATAACCCTTTCGCCAGGCGCTGATTTCAACGAAGCGTTTTTTCAGCGCCTTGAGAATCCCCATGCCGGAATAATCCAGGTCGCCCCAGAAGTGGACTGGCCAGTCAGTGTGCATCTGCCGAAACCACCATCGTTCAAATTCACTGCGTCGTGTCGTAGGGCTTACACTATGGTAATGCAGGCTGGCGCCATCGGTCTCCCGGATACGCGCCGCACTGCCGCGGAAACCTGCGACATAGATGAGTGCAAGGTGTTTGAATGTGTCCTGTTGTGCTGTAATGGCTTGGGTGTAACTGTCCTGGTTTTCGATAAACAAAACGCCTTCAATCGATTCAGGTAAAAAGACATTGACCAGAACCGGCCGGGGGCTGATTCGAATAGCCGGAAAAAGCGCACGCACCAGTGTCTCGCGGTTATCGAGGAATTTGGAATCTCCCCAGAAACAGCGGCTGCTCAGTTGACGCAGGCTCAGCGATTGATTCTGGTAGGTCCTGATGGCGGCAAATGCGGCGACCACGGTAGCATCGTCCTGCCCGGGCGCTACAATCCTGTGGCTGGCGAGTTTGTCAATTTCTCCCGGGAATTGCTCGCGCTGATTAGCCACTGCATTGCGCCACTGTTGCAAGGGTGACAGCCCGGCGGGACGGCCCAACCAGTCCCGCAGCCGCGCTTCACTTTCTTCGCGCAGGCGCAGTCTCGCCTGCAGGTATCGGGGCGCAAACGGGTCACGCTGTTTTTTCAATGTAATGTGAATCAGCCGGTGATCTTCATCCAGACTGGCGATCAGGTCCCAGAGGCGGTCGGCCTCATCACCGAGCTGGAACAGCGCGGGAAAGGTCTTCTCGTTCAGGTTAAGGCCAACGGCGTGTGTACGCGCTGTGGCGGGTTGTTGGTCGAGTCTGTCAATGAAGATATTCAGCAGGCGAACGATGTCTGTTTCGTCCTCCAGCCAGGGCGGTGGGCGTGTTGTCATTGCCCCATAGCCAGCACATCATCCATGAAGTCCAGTTCGGCCTGTTGGTACACCGTACGCTTGTGATTGGCCCACAGTTGCCGGATTTTTTCGCTATTGCACTGTTTCCGGTCAACCATGACGCGCGTATGGAGCTGGCCACGCGGCTGCTCACTGGGGCATTTGGCAAACACAAACTCGTTGCTGATCAGGTCCATGAAAGGGCCACACTTGCTGGTGGGCATGATGAAGATCAGTTGCAGTCCAAGTGTCCGGGTAAGGTAGTCGATAACTTCCCGGGAACGGGTTTCATCCATTTTCGAAAAGGCCTCATCCACCAGAACCATGCGCAAGTGACTGGCGCCCTCCGCAAAACGGAACGCCGAGGTAATTGCCGCCGAACGGATGATATAGGCCGGCGTTTCCAGCTGACCGCCACTGCCGGTACCGTATTCGCTGAGCGCGATGGGTTCCTTGCCTTCCACCTCCTTGTAGATTTCGTACTGCCGGTAATTGCGGTAATCGCCGATGCGATCCAGTTCGCGCAGCGCCCGGTTTTCGTCTTCGTCGAGTAACATCTCCAGTAATTCACGGCGTACCTGCTGCGATTTTTCCGACAGTTCCATGTCGAACAAATCCACTTCGTCACCCATCCCGGGTTGTTTGATGACTTCCTCGAAGAAGCGCGCATAGCCGCGAAACTCGGGGATCCAGCGGCTGTCGAAACGGAAACTCTCGCGGTCATCGCCGAAGTGGTGATGTTGCAGCTCCTTGTTGAGCAGGTCTATCTGGCGTTTGCCATCGTTGATCGCCTGGTGGATGGTGTGGCAAAAGTGGGTGACAAAGGCATTGTTGAAGCTGTCCTTGAGCTTGCGCAGGTCGTCGCGTTTTTCTACCAGTATGTTATTTTTCAGGCGGTTGTAGACGCGATCCAGGTCCTGTCGTAGCCCGCAAATCGCACTGAACAGCGCAGCGTTATAGTCGCCGTTGAAGCTGTGGTAAACCACAGCGTCGCCGGGCTGACAGTACTGGTTGTGTTGCTGGATGGCCTCGTCCATATGGCGTTCCAGTTGGCGTAAATCATGCTCGACTTCGCGGCGATGATTGCCGGCAATTTCCACGTTGAGGTCTTCCGCCTCCCGCTCGGCCGTGCTCAGGCGGGTTTCGGCATCGAAGTCAGGCCAGTCGCGGGCGATGGCGAGCAGATTTTGTTCGTGGCGTTCCGCGATGCCCAGGGTTTCGTCCTGTGCATCGGCCAGTTGCTTACAGCGCTTGTTGATTTCGGTGATTTTATTTTGCAGTTCACCCTTGCTGACATTGAATGCTTCGAGTTGTTCGCCCAGGGCTTGCTCCTGTTTGCGCAGGGCCTCCAGCTTGTCTTCCAGCGCCCGGTGTTCGGACAGGTCCAGTTGCGACAGCAGGTTTTCCAGTTTTTGCAGTTCACGGTGCGTGGCGAGCATGTCGGAGATAGTGTCGGCATAATCCAGCCTCTTCAGCGCCCGGACGTTATCCAGCAGACGATTGACCTGCTGCATGTTGTCATTGGCCTGCTGCCACTCCGCGTTGAGCGCATCCAGTTCGCGCTGTTTGGCCTTCAGTGCGCGTTCGCGCGCCGCCTGTCCGAATACCAGCTCGCCATCCGGCAGGTCGCAGCGGAACATGCTGTAGCCGCTGGCGCCCATACCGTCGGCCGTCAGTCCGCGGCGGGTATCTCGCAGCGCGTCGGCGGATGGCGTCTGCACGACATTGCCGTAACTGGCGGTCAGGTAGTGTTTTGCTGTCGCGTGACTGAAGCTCAGTACATGGATAATGGAATCTGCAGGCAGGTGGATGCGTTCTGCGTCTTTTTGCGCTTTGGCGCCCTGGATGATGCGCGCCCGGTTGTCGCGTCCCGGCAGACGACGCACGATACGGATGGCCTCGGCTTCATAATCGCTATCGACAATAATGGAAAAGCGCGCCATCCCCAGGTAGCCCTCGATGGCCATCTGCCAATGCGGGTCGCTGACATCGACGTGGTCGCACAGCACGCGCGGGTCGGCCTGCGGGCAGTCGCGGCGGATGGCCGTCAATGCACGCTCGACAAAGGGCGGGTAGCTGACTTTTTTCGCTCGCAGGCGTTCGATGTCCTGCACTTTCTGTCCGCGCCGGGTTTTCAGCTTTTCATACTGTGT
>JALWRY010000471.1 GCA_027080445.1 Thiohalobacter sp.
GGCCATTGCCGCGCGCGGCCGCTTCAGTATCGTGCTGGCCGGCGGCACTACGCCGGAGCAGGTGTATCGCAGGTTGAAGGACAGCGATACCGACTGGTCACGCTGGTTTGTCTGGTTCGGTGACGAGCGTTGTTTGCCGCCGGACCACCCGGAGCGCAATAGTCTAATGGCGCATCATGCCTTGCTGGCGCATGTGCCGATCCCGGCCGATCAGGTTTTCCCGATTCCCGCCGAGCGTGGCCCGCAAGCCGCGGCTGATGCTTATGAACCCCTGGTGGCTTCCGAATTGCCCTTTGATCTGGTGTTGCTGGGCATTGGCGAGGATGGTCATACCGCGAGCCTCTTCCCCGGTCATCAACATCCGGATGATCGTCTGGTGGTTCCTGTTTTCGATGCCCCCAAACCGCCACCTGAACGGGTCAGTCTGACGATCACCGCCTTATGTGCTGCCGGGGAGGTCTGCGTAATGGTTACCGGCAGCGCCAAGCGTGATGCTGTCCAGCAGTGGCGGCAAGGCGTCGAATTGCCGGTGGCGCAGCTGAAGTGTCCCGCCGGTATCGACGTATTGCTGGATGCGGTGGTTTGCGAAGGGATCATCCCCGATGGTGAGTGATATCTTGTCCAATTCACCACGGATGGCGGGAAGGTAAATAGAGAAGGTCAGTGTCCGACCAGAAATTGGTCGGGGCGAGAGGATTTGAACCTCCGACCCCTTCGTCCCGAACGAAGTGCGCTACCAGGCTGCGCTACGCCCCGATTTAGTAACTCCGGTTCACCGAAAACTCGGCGAGTCCGTACAAGGCCTCTTTGTAGGGGCTGGCCGGAATTGCCGCCAGCGCCTCGATGGCCAGGTCCGCCTCCTGTTGCGCGGATTGCGCAGTGTACGCGATGGCCTGCGTCGATTCAATGGCATCCATGACCGTGCCGATGTGCTCCAGTCCGCCGTGTTCGATGGCGTGGCGGATCGCTTTCGTTTGCGCCGGCGTGCCGTGCTTCATGGCGTGGATCAATGGCAGAGTGGGTTTGCCTTCCGCCAGGTCGTCGCCGACGTTCTTGCCGATGTCCTGGTTCGAGGCGCCATAATCCAGAGCGTCGTCGATCAGCTGGAAAGCTGTGCCGAGGTGCATGCCGTAGCGCGCCATGGCCTGTTCGATCGCCGGCGGTTGCTGGCCGATGACAGCGCCCAGTTGCGAGGAAGCCTCGAACAGCTTGGCGGTCTTGTAGCGGATGACGTCGCGGTAGCGTTCCTCGGTGTTGTCCGGGTCATGGCAGTTGAGCAGTTGCAAGACCTCGCCTTCGGCGATGATATTGGTGGTAGTGGAAAGGATTTCCATCACCTTCATGCTGCCGACACTGACCATCATTTCAAAAGCGCGTGAGTAGAGGAAATCGCCGACCAGCACGGCGGCCTCGTTGCCCCAGATGGCATTCGCGGTTTCATTGCCGCGGCGCAGTTCCGAGGCATCGACCACGTCGTCGTGCAGCAGCGTGGCGGTATGGATAAATTCAATGACAGCGGCCAGTTCGGTATGGTGCGAACCCCGGTAACCGCAGGCGCGGGAGGCGAGCAGCACCAGTAACGGACGCAATCGTTTGCCGCCACTGTTGACGATATAGCGCCCGAGCTCATTAATCAGCGCGATATCGGAATGCAGGCGCTTGAGTATCAGCGCGTCCACCGCGCCGATATCGTCGCGCACCAGTCCACGGACATCTTCGATATCCATGTAACTACTTTGATTTTTAAGAACTTCCTGCATAGTGCGCACAACGCATGTCAGCGATTTGTCGGGCAATGGCGTACCGTTAAGTCTAACCGGCAGGCGCGCATGGTACCAGAAACTGTTGGGTTTGACGCAAACAACCGGAATCCGTAGAATTGCGCCTCTTTCGGACGCTGTGATTTGGAGATTCAGCAATGTATGCGGTAATTATGACTGGCGGTAAACAGTACCGTGTAAGCCAGGGCGACAAGCTTCGTGTTGAGAAACTTGACGTTGCTGAAGGCGACTCTGTGGAAATCGATCAGGTGCTGATGGTTGTCGATGGCGATGACATCAAGATCGGCGCCCCGGTTCTGGAGGGTGGCAAGGTGACGGCCGAGGTCAAGGCCCACGGTCGCGGCGCCAAGGTGGAGATTCTCAAGTTTCACCGTCGCAAACACCATATGAAACGACAGGGCCATCGTCAGGCCTATACTGAACTGGAAATTACAGGCATTACTGCCTGAGTTTGAGGTAAGCGCAAAATGGCACATAAAAAAGCCGGTGGTAGTACGCGTAATGGACGCGATTCAGAATCCAAACGCCTTGGCGTAAAACGTTATGGCGGCGAGAGCGTTGCAGCGGGGAACATTATCGTGCGTCAGCGCGGTACGCATTTCCACCCTGGCGTGAATGTCGGTTGCGGACGGGATCACACCCTGTTCGCCAAGACGGACGGTGCGGTGAAGTTCGTGACCCGCGGCCCGAAGAACCGCAAGTTCGTGGACGTGGTTCCGTCCTGACCGATTCCCGGTCTCGTCGAAAAGCCCCGTCCTGGTACGGGGCTTTTTTATGCAAGTTTTTCTAGCCCGTCATTGCGAGCAACTCACCCCGCTGCGCGGTGACGAATCGGGGAAGAACTGTCGGCTGCGATAGTTTAGGCTGTGGCTAACCGTGAAAACCGGGGTCAGAACTCAATTGACTCTAATATTAGGAACAATTG
>JALWRY010000472.1 GCA_027080445.1 Thiohalobacter sp.
AGGAAATTGTGTTCTGACCCCGGTTTTCTTCTGACCCCGGTTTTCCCGGTTTTCAGGCCCGAAGAGATTGCCGCGCTGCGCTCGCAATGACGAGAATATAACCGGCTATGACGGTGAGTTAACGAATCGAGTCGTAACCGCCATCCAGCCCTTTTTTGCTGTAGACGATCTGCCATAACTGGTTACGGCGCGCCCGCGCCGAACCGGCAGACGACAGCAGGAAGTAACGCCACATACGGTAAAACCGCTGGTCGTAGCCCAGTGTTTCCAGTTCCTCGCGGTAGCGGTCGATATTGGCCATCCATGCCATCAGCGTGGGATCGTAGTGGGTGCCGATATTGTGCAGGTCTTCCATGATAAAGATCCCGCGCGAGGCCATATCAATCTGCTCCGGGATAGGCAGCACGCCACCGGGGAAGATGTACTTGTTGGTCCAGGGGTCTACATCCGTTGCCCGGGTGTTGGTACCGATGGTATGCAACAGGAACAGGCCATCGTCTTCCAGACAGCCTTCCACCACTTTCATATAGGTCCGATAGTTTTTCGGACCAACGTGCTCGAACATACCGATGGATACGATACGGTCGAAGCGTTCTTTCACGTCGCGGTAGTCCTGGAAGCGCAGGTCCACGTCGAGGTCCTTGTAGCGCTCCTGTCCCAGCGCAATCTGTTCCCGGGAAACGGTCACGCCTACGACCTTGACACCGTAACGCTCGGCGGCGAAGCCGGCAAAGCTGCCCCAGCCACAACCGATATCCAGTACCCGCATGCCGGGTTCCAGGCCGATCTTGCGGCATACCAGGTCGAGCTTGGCTTCCTGCGCATCATTCAGGTTGTCGGCGTCTTTCCAGTAGCCACAGGTATAGGTCATACGCGGGTCGAGCATACGCTGATAGAGTGCATTGCCAATGTCATAGTGACGCTCGCCAATGCGGAAAGCCCGGTTATGACTTTGCATATTGACCAGTTTGGACCAGATAACCGGCCACAACAGTTTCAGCGGTGAAATCCGGTGCTCGAGGTCGGCACGCAGCAAACGGTAAATCAACGCATCCAGCGCCTCACAATCCCACAGGCCCTGCATGTAGGTCTCACCCAGACCGAGCGCGCCGCCGTTTAGCAACTGCTGGTAAAAGCGTGGATCATTGACCTGTATATCGTGTGGTGCATTGCCGTTGATCTCGACGTCGGCAAGTTCAACAAGGCCACGTATGGCAATTTCGGCTTTATTCATGTGCTACCACCCGCACCTTGCGGGTGCTCGACCGCGCGCAACTTGCGGGCCGTCTGGTCCAGTACACCGTTAATGTATTTGTGCGCCTGCTCGGCGCCGAATTTTTTCGTCAGGTTGACCGCTTCATTGATAATAACCTTGTAAGGCACGTCAAGACGGGTCAACAACTCGTAACTCGCCATGCGCAATACCGCGCGTTCGACCGGGTCGATCTCTTTGACCGGACGATCGAGGTAGGGCGCAAAGGC
This sequence comes from Thiohalobacter sp., assembly GCA_027080445.1. GTDB lineage: Bacteria > Pseudomonadota > Gammaproteobacteria > DSM-19610 > DSM-19610 > Thiogranum. Next base: position 1,483 of record JALWRY010000472.1, read on the forward strand.
CTCCTCGACCTCGTCAAGCCTGGCAGGGACCTTGTGCAGCAGCTCGTTAAAGTACTCGGCGTCGGCTTTTTCGAAGCCGTCTTCCTCGGCAAACTGCGCTTCGATATCCGACAGTGTGTTGCCGGACATATCCCATTGATAAAGCGCCTGCATGGCAAGACGTCGCGCACGCGTGCGCTGTGCGGCCTGGGGTTTGGTGGGCTGTCCCATGCGTGTTACTGACCGATCTCGCGTAACAGGTTGATCATTTCGATCGCCGACATGGCGGCCTCTTCACCCTTGTTGCCGGCCTTGGTGCCGGCGCGTTCGATCGCCTGCTCGATGCTGTCCACGGTGAGTACGCCAAAGGCGACCGGGATATCATGCTTCATCGATGCACTGGACAAGCCCTTGGTGCATTCGCCCGCCACGTACTCGAAGTGCGGCGTGCCACCTCGAATCACGGCACCCAGCGCGATGATGGCATCATAGCGCTTGCTGGCGGCCAGTCGGTTGGCGGCCAGCGGCATTTCAAAGGCGCCCGGCACACGCACGATCGTCAGATCCTTGTCTTCCGCGCCGTGGCGCTTCAGGGTATCGATAGCGCCGCTCAACAGACTCTCCACCACGAAGCTGTTGAAGCGCGCCACCAGCAGGACGATACGCGCGTTGTGGATATTCAGTTTTCCTTCAATTTCCGGGATGCCGCTCATGACAATCGCTCCGAGTGTAATGTTTGAATTTATTGCCGGTCGTCGACGTATTCGACGATCTCCAGCCCGAAACCGGACAGGCCGTGCTCGACCTTGGGGGCACTCAGGACACGCATTTTCTGCACCCCGAGGTCGGCAAGAATCTGGGCGCCGATACCGTGTGTGCGCAATTCGTGCTGCTCTTCATGCTTCAGTGTTTCACCGGTCTTCTGGTGCACGTTGTAGTTCTGGATACGCTGCACCAGGTCACGTGGCGTTTCATGCTGACCCAGCACCACGATTACACCCTGGCCGGTATCGTTGATACGGCGCATGGCGTCGCGCAACGGCCAGCCGGTATCCTGCATCTGCGCACCGAACAGGTCACCCAGCGCATTCTGCACATGCACGCGGACCAGTATGGGTTCATCTGCGCTGATCTCACCCTTCACCAGCGCAAGGTGCAGGCCCTCGTTGACGATGTCCTGGTAGGCATAGAGACGGAACTCGCCGTATTCGGTTGGCAGGCTGCAGTCCGCCACCCGCTCCACACTTTTTTCGTTGGCGATGCGGTAGTGGATCAGATCGGCAATGGTGCCGACTTTCAGCCCGTGCGTCTCGGCAAATTTCTCCAGGTCAGGACGTCGCGCCATGGTGCCGTCTTCGTTGAGTATCTCGACAATCACCGCCGCCGGCTCCTGTCCGGCCAGTCGCGCCAGGTCACAACCGGCTTCCGTATGCCCGGCACGGGTCAGTACGCCACCCGGCTGAGCCATCAAGGGGAAGATATGGCCCGGCTGCACGATATCCTGCGGTTTGGCGTCCGGCTTGACCGCGGCTTCCACAGTACGCGCCCGGTCATAGGCCGAGATCCCGGTGGTAACACCCTCGGCCGCCTCAATGGACAGGGTGAAGTTGGTCGCCAGCTGCGCCTGGTTGTCGGCCACCATCAACGGCAATGACAATTGCCGGCAACGCTCGCGACTCAGGGTCAGACAAATCAGGCCGCGCCCGTAGGTCGCCATAAAGTTAATGTCTTCCGGCTTGACGCAACTGGCCGCCATCAACAGGTCACCCTCGTTCTCGCGGTCCTCGTCATCCATGATGACCACCATCTTGCCCACGCGGATGTCTTCGATGATCTCTTCGATACTGTTCAGTTTCATAAACCGGCTTACCTGTCTGCTGCGCCCGTAAAACCGCAACGCTGTAAAAGAGCTTCCGTTATACCCTCGCCACCCGGCTGCGCTGCGCCCTGACCGAGCAGCAGGCGTTCCAGGTAGCGGGCGATAATATCCACTTCAAGATTAAACGTTCGGCCGGGACGGAAATCGCCCATGGTGGTTTCAACCAGTGTATGCGGCACAATATTCAATTCAAATTCAGCACCATCAACCGCGTTGACCGTCAGGCTGATACCATCGACACACACCGAACCCTTGGCGGCGATATAGTGCGCCAGATTATCCGGCGCACGCATCCGAAAGCGTACCGAACGCCCGTCTTCCTGGCGTGACACCACTTTGCCGAGGCCATCCACGTGACCGCTGACCAGGTGCCCACCAAGCGGGGTGGACAGTGTCAGCGCCTTTTCCAGGTTCACCCGGTCGCCGACTTTCAGTTCACCGGTACGGGTACAGGCCAGGGTTTCACCGGACACATCCGCCCAGAAGCCGTCACCGGGTAATTCCACCACCGTCAGGCACACACCGCTGGTGGCGATGCTGTCGCCAATCGCTACATCGGCAAGCTCCAGCTTGCCGGTGTGAATCCGCAGGCGCAAATCATCACCCTTTGGTTGCAGGGCGGCGACTTCTCCGACGGACTGTATGATACCGGTAAACATGTTTGTCTCGGGTTTATCCTGTTACATCCTGCGCCGGCCGCAAGGTCAGGCGCAGGGTATCGCCAACCTGGCGAATATCCTGCCAGTGTAATGGAATACGCGCCTTCATCTGTTCAATACCGGGCAGGTGAAACAAACCACGCGCACCATCACCCATGAGGTGCGGCGCGACATATAGCACCAGTTCATCGACCAGACCGGCGGCCATGAACGCACCCGCCAGTGTCGGGCCACATTCCAGCAGGATTTCGTTCATCTCACGCGCGGCAAGTTCCCGCAACACGGCCTGTGGCGAGGGTTGCCCGTCCATGGCCGCGACACGGCTCACCCAGGCCCCGACTTTTTCCAGCCGTGCCTTTGCGGCGTCATCATCGCTCACGGTCATGACCAGCACATCACCGGGCAGGGACAGCAACTTTGCCTGCGGCGACAAACGCAGGCGGCTGTCCAGTATCACCCGCAGCGGCTGGCGAAGTGGCTCAACGCCGTACAGACTCGACGGCTCCAGTCGCACATTGAGCGAGGGGTCATCCGACAACACGGTGCCAATACCGGTCATCACCGCCGAACTGCGCGCCCGCAAACGTTGTACGTCCTGCCTGGCCTCCGGGCCGCTGATCCACTGGCTCTCACCAGATGCCATGGCGGTACGCCCGTCGAGGCTGGCGGCCAGTTTTACCCGCACCCAGGGGCGGCCGCGTTCCATGCGCGAGATAAAACCCGGGTTCAGGTCGCGCGCCTGTATTTCCATCAAGCCCGACTCAACCTGTATCCCGGCCTCGCGCAGGCGCGCCATGCCACGACCGGCAACCTGCGGGTTGGGATCCTGCATCGCGATCACCACGCGGGCCAGCCCGGCTTCAACCAGCGCATCGGCACAGGGCGGTGTCCGCCCGGTATGACTGCACGGCTCCAGCGTGACATAGGCGGTGGCGCCACGCGCCCGCTCACCGGCTTCACGCAAGGCGTAGACCTCGGCATGCGGCTCACCCGCACGCCGGTGCCAGCCGCGTCCTGCCACCCCACCTTCAGCAACAATTACACAACCCACATTGGGGTTCGGGTGCGTGCTGTAAATCCCGCGCCGTGCGAGTCGCACGGCTTCCGCCATATAACCGTGGTCAGCCGAATCGAACTGCGCCACCTCATGCGCAGACACGTCAGGCATCCGGGGTGCCGCCCTCTTCGTCCGGCAATAACGGCATCTGGTCGCGCTTCTCTTCCGGTGTCGGTTCCTGTTCGAGGCGCTCGATCTCGTCGCGGAATTCACTCACATCCTGGAAACTGCGGTACACCGAGGCAAAGCGGACATAGGCCACCTGATCGAGGTTGCGTAATTCATCCATCACCCACTCGCCCAGCTGGCGCGACTCGATCTCGCGTTCACCGCAGGACTGCAGGCGGTGCTGGATATGACTGATGGCCGCGTCCACGCTGTCGGTATCGACCGGACGTTTTTCCAGCGCGCGTAAAACGCCGGTCAGTAACTTGTCTTCGTTGAACGGCTCACGCGTGCCGTCACTCTTGACGATACGCGGCATCACCAGTTCGGCGGCCTCGTAGGTGGTGAAGCGGTCGCCGCAGGCCACGCATTCACGACGACGACGCACCTGCATACCCTCGCCGGCGAGACGCGAATCGATCACCCGGGTGTCCATGTTTCCACAGAACGGACAGCGCATAGGCGTTCAGTCTCCGAGCGGTAACGGCATCAGCCGTAGACCGGGAAGCGTTTGCAAATATCCAGCACCTTCGCCTTGACCTGCTCGATGGTGCCGGTGTTTTCCACGTCGTCCATAATATCGCACATCCAGCCGGCCAGTTCGCGCACCTCGGCTTCACCAAAGCCGCGCGTCGTCACCGCCGGCGTACCGACGCGAATGCCACTGGTGACAAACGGTGACTGAGGGTCATTGGGCACAGCATTCTTGTTGACCGTGATGTTGGCTGCGCCCAGCGCGGCGTCGGCCTGCTTGCCGGTGATGCCTTTGGCAATCAGATCGACCAGAAACAGGTGATCGTCGGTACCGCCGGACACCACGTTATAGCCGCGGTCCAGGAACACCTGCGCCATGGCGCGGGCATTGGCCAGCACCTTGCCCTGGTAGTCCCTGAAATCCGGCTGCAGGGCTTCCTTGAAAGCCACCGCTTTCGCCGCGATCACGTGCATCAGCGGGCCGCCCTGGATACCGGGGAACACCAGCGAATTGAGTTTCTTTTCGATGTCCGGGTTGGCTTTGGCGAGAATCAGGCCACCGCGCGGGCCGCGCAGGGTTTTGTGCGTGGTGGTCGTAGTAACATCGGCAATCTGTACCGGGCTGGGGTAATGCCCGGTGGCCACCAGGCCGGCGACGTGCGCCATGTCGACAAACAGGAAGGCGCCAACCGAATCGGCAATCCGGCGGCAACGCTCCCAGTCCACCACGCGTGAATACGCGGAGAACCCGGCCACCACCACTTTCGGCTTGTGCTCCTGCGCCAGGGCTTCCATGTGGTCGTAGTCGATCTCGCCGGTATCGGCGTTCAGTCCGTACTGAACCGCATGGAACACCTTGCCGGAGAAATTCACTTTGGAACCGTGGGTCAGGTGCCCGCCATCGGCGAGACTCATCCCGAGGATAGTGTCGCCGGGCGCGCACAGGGCAAGATACACAGCAGCATTGGCCTGCGAACCGGAGTGCGGCTGCACATTGGCATAATCCGCGCCGAACAGCTGTCTGGCGCGGTCGATGGCCAGTTGCTCGGCGACATCGACGTGCTCGCAACCACCGTAGTAACGCTTGCCCGGGTACCCCTCGGCATACTTGTTGGTCAGCACACTGCCCTGCGCCTCCATCACCCGCGGACTGGCGTAGTTTTCCGACGCAATCAACTCGATGTGTTGCTCCTGGCGCGCCTCTTCGGCGGCAATGGCGGCGGCGAGTTCGTCATCGAACCCCTTGATGGTCATTTCCTTGCTGAACATTCGGTTTCCCCGGCACGGCTGAAAAGAGGCGAATCATACTGTAATCAGCGCGTTTCGCCCAGTAGCGCGGCAATGACGGCCGTCCAGGCGCGGGCCAGATTGTCGCGGTTATAGCCACCCCCGCCCAGTACCAGCAAGCGTCCGCCGGCATGCCGTTCGGCCAGTTGTTTCAGGCGCTTTGCCGCGTGAGCGTGGGCTGCTTCGGACAATTCAAGGTGGGTAATCGGGTCATTCGACAGGCTGTCGGCGCCGCATTGCAGCACGATAACCTCCGGCGCAAGCCGGTCGAGAAAGGCTTCGGCGGATTCCCATAGCCTGAAGAAGGTTTCATCCCCGGCCCCTGGCGACAGCGGGATATTCAGCTTGCGCCCGGCGGCCTCACCGCGCCCTGTTTCTCCCACGGCACCGGTGCCGGGATACAGGTAAAACCCGTCCTCGTGGAAATCGACATCGATCAGGTCAGGATCATCCTCGAAAGCGTAGAATACGCCATCGCCGTGGTGTGCATCGATGTCGATATAAGCCACGCGCTGTATCGCGTAGCGTTGGCGCAAAACTTCTATTGCCACCCCGCAGTCATTCAATACACAAAATCCCGCCGCGCTGTCGCGGCTGGCATGGTGCAGCCCGGCGATGGGAACGAAAGCCTGCCGGCATTCACCACGCATGACTTCATCGAGCGCCGCCAGCGTGGTCCCCACAACGGTTGAGGCCGCTTCGTACATCCCCTTAAAGGCCGGTGTGTCGCCACAGTCAAGGTAACCCCGGCCGGTAAGCGACAGGCGCTTGACCCTTGCGAGATATTCGAGGGTATGGAACAACAGGATGTCTTCATCGTCGGCCCGGGCAGGTGGGTGCACCCTGACGCGCTTATCCAGACCTGCTTCACACATCCGCGACCAGAAAGCCGCCATGCGGTCCGGCCCGAACGGGTGATTATCACCAAAGCCGTAGGTGGCCAGTGCTTCACCGACAAATACCGCCACACAGGAAACTTTCATGACGCACCCGACAAGACCTGGACAGGCACTATCCTAGCCGATCCCCTCGCGCCTGGTAATCGTTGTAAGTCCGGGGACATTATTCCCACACTATAGAATTATATGCGGTAAATATTCCCACATAAGGCTAAAATCACCGCCACAATCAACAGATACCAGGAAAAAACGTGCAGACCACGACACAAAACGAAACCGCTACAATGCTGACATCCGCTGTCAGATGGTTACTACGACCCCTGATACGCATCCTCATCGAGAAAGGCATCGGCTATCCACAACTACGCGAACTACTGAAGATACTGTATGTCGAGGTCGCTGAAAGCACGTTCGCGCTGGACGACAATCGGCCTACCGACAGTCGCATTCATATCCTCACCGGCGTTCACCGCAAGGATATACGTCGACTGCGCGCCCCCGGGCAGGAAAAGAAGGATGCAGATGGGCACACTTCAACACTGAGCGGCGCCATCGTTTCACGCTGGGCAAGCCTGCCGGAATACCAGGACAAAAATGGCCAGCCACGTGCCTTACCACGTACCGCCATGGGTGGCACCCCCTCCTTCGAGGCACTGGTGACGACCGTCAGCAAGGATGTCCGGCCACGCGCCATCCTTGACGAACTGCAGCGCCAGGAGCTGGTTTCGCTCGACGACGCCGGCAATATCTATCTGCAGGCGTCTGCCTTCATGCCCAGGGCAAACTTCGACGAACAAACCTTTTTCATGGGGCGCAACGTGCACGATCACCTGGCGGCGTGCACCCACAACCTGCTGTCAGATGGCACACCCATGCTGGAACGCAGTGTTTATTTCTCGCATCTCGGTGAAGATTCTGTACAACAACTGCGGGCCATGGCTGAAGATCATGCCAGGCAACTTCTGCAGGCCCTGAACGATCAGGCGCAGACTTTTGAAAAATCCGACCAGGGCAAACCGGATGCGATTCACCGTATTCGCTTCGGCTGCTACTGGTTCCACGCACAACGCAGCAACGAAAGAGATAATATGCCATGAAGCACCTCCCTTACCTCACCACCCGGCCTGCCAGCCCTGCGCGAATGACTGGTCGCATGCCTTGCAGTAAATCTTATCGACTGTCTGTCACCCGGCAATACCCGCATGACATTTTCGTTATAATGCGCGGAATTCAGCTTCAGCGGTGAAAATACATGGCCCAGTACGTCTATACAATGAACCAGGTCGGCAAGGTCGTGCCGCCCAAGCGCGAAATACTGCGTGATATTTCCCTGTCATTTTTCCCCGGCGCCAAAATCGGCGTGCTGGGCCTGAATGGCTCGGGCAAATCCACCCTGCTGCGCATCATGGCCGGTATCGACACCGAGATAAACGGCGAGGCGCGCCCACAGGCCGGCATCAAGGTAGGTTACCTGCCACAGGAACCGCAGCTCGACGAGAGCAAGGACGTACGCGCCAATGTCGAGGAAGCGCTGTCGGAAATCACCGATGCACAACAACGCCTCGACGAAGTCTACGCCGCCTATGCCGAACCGGACGCTGACTTTGACGCGCTGGCCGCCGAACAGGCCAAACTGGAAAATATCCTGCAGGCCAGCGATGGACATAACCTGGAACGCACCCTGGAAATCGCTGCAGACGCCTTGCGCCTGCCGCCCTGGGATGCCGATGTCAGCAAACTCTCCGGCGGCGAGAAACGCCGCGTGGCGCTGTGCAAATTACTGCTCTCCAAGCCTGACATGCTGCTGCTCGATGAACCGACCAACCACCTCGACGCCGAAAGCGTCGCCTGGCTGGAACGTTTCCTCCACGAGTACCCCGGCACCGTGGTCGCCGTGACCCATGACCGTTACTTCCTCGACAATGTCGCCGGCTGGATCCTGGAACTGGACCGCGGCCACGGCATCCCCTGGGAAGGCAACTATTCCTCCTGGCTGGAACAGAAAGAAGACCGCCTGGAACGGGAAGAAAAAACTGAAAGCGCCCGCCAGAAAGCCATGAAGGCCGAACTGGAATGGGTACGCAGCAATCCAAAGGGACGACACGCCAAGAGCAAGGCGCGCCTTGCCCGCTTCGAGGAACTGGCCTCACAGGAAGCGCAGAAGCGCAACGAAACCAAGGAACTCTACATCCCGCCGGGTCCGCGACTGGGTGAACTGGTGGTCGAAGCCAGTCATATTCGCAAAGGCTTCGGTGAGCGGCTGCTGATCGACGACCTGAGCTTCCGCCTGCCGCAGGGCGGTATCGTCGGCATCATCGGCCCCAACGGCGCGGGCAAGACCACGCTGTTCCGCATGCTGACCGGGCAGGAATCGGTCGACAGTGGCGAACTGCGCATTGGCGAAACCGTGCAACTGGCCTATGTCGACCAGAGCCGCGACGCACTGGATGACAACAAGACCGTGTGGGAAGAAATTTCCGACGGCCAGGACATCATCACCATCGGCAAGTATGAAGTAAACTCGCGCGCCTATGTATCACGCTTCAACTTTGCCGGCACCGAACAACAGAAACACGTCGGCAAGCTATCCGGTGGCGAACGCAACCGCGTACACCTTGCCAAACTGCTGCGCAGCGGCGGCAACCTGTTGCTGCTCGATGAACCCACCAACGACCTCGACGTGGAAACCCTGCGTGCCCTGGAAGAAGCCCTGCTCGACTTCCCCGGCTGCGCGGTGGTTATCT
>JALWRY010000473.1 GCA_027080445.1 Thiohalobacter sp.
GACATTGAAGAAGCGGTAACCGTCAACGGACCACAGTCCCTTGCCGCGCAGCAGGTTGGCGCGGCCGGTACGCGCGAGACTCCTTTCCGCGGCGGCCTGCTGGTAGAGCGGGGCAGCCACGTATTCGGAAACGCCGTACAGCAACACGACCAGCATCAGCGCCGGGATGGCGATGGCGCGGAAGAAGCGCGTCAGCGGCATGCCGGCGGCGCGCATGGCGATAATTTCACTGTTCTTGTTCAGTCTGGCCAGCGCCAGGATGGTGCCGAGCAGGATAATGACCGGGACCAGATCCATAGAGCGCTGCGGCAGCGTGTAAAGAATATATTTTACGACGTCCGCCGTCTGATACTTGTACTGTATATGGTCCAGTTCATCGACAATGGCCAACAGGCTGAAAATGGCCGAGATGACCATCCACACCAGGACCCAGTCCTTGATCAATTGCCATGCAATATAGCGATCAATGCGACGCATGTCGGTGTTTCCTTCGCTGCCAGACCGGCAGGATCATGAGTACCGCGAACAACAGGACAAGGGGCAGGAAACTCCACCAGATACCGGGAAACGGCGGTATAACGCCATCCTCGACCTTGGTGATCGCGACGCTGACCAGGCTGAACAGGCCGATATACACCAGTATGGCGACCAGGAAGCTGTTATGCCTGCCCTGGCGTGGCGCACTACGACTGAGCGGTACGGCCAACAGGGCGAGAAGAAGAGTCGACAGCGGTGTGGACAGTCGCCACTGGAGCTCGGCGATATCTTTCGATGCACTGGAACGGTACAGCCTGCGTGTCGGTTCGGCCTTGCGTTTGTAGTCACTGGTGGGTTCTTCCGCAGGCAGGCGGATGCTCATCTTCCGGTACTTCAGAGTGATGTCATGACTTCCCTGTTTGTCGAGCGTATAGGCATAGCCATGGAACAGCTCAAAGTTTCGCGCCTCGCCAAATGTCACCGGTGGCAGGTAGGCTTCCTGCGCATAAATGACCTGGGTTTTTTTCCCGTGTTGGGTTTGAAGGAAGACCTTCCCGAGTTTGCCACTGTCCTGGTCGACATCGCGGGCATAGAGCACGTACTTGTTGTCCTGTAGTTCGATGAATTGTCCCGGCTCGATTTTGCGGATATCGAATTCAGCGCGCGCCTCGGCTTCCAGGCGGTAGCTCTCGCGGTACGCCCAGGGGCGGCCGTAGACCGAAATGGCCCCGGTCAGCACCGCAACGATCACGGTAATCGTCAACAGTGAACGCATGACGCGGCTTTCACCGATGCCGGCGGCGCGCATGGCAACCATTTCAGAATCGCGGTACAGGCGGCTGAGCGTGGCGATGATCGACAGGTAGAGTGCTGTGGGCAGCAAAATCTCCAGTGCCACAATACTGCTCAGGCCGATCAGCCGGGCAACGGTTCCCGGGTCGATCAGGCCGCTGGCGGCATCACCGAGCCTGACTGCCGCGGTATAGCCGGTGGAAATCACCATCAGCAGGGTAACGCCCAGTAACAGGGGTTTGGCGATCTCCGAGGTGATATAGCGGTCGAGTACCAAGGCGGCTCCGGCAGGGGGTGACTAACGCGCTATGGTAAACGATTTGCGCTGCAGATTCCCGGTGATTAGGGTAAGCTCGCGGCTGGTTGCGAGGAAGCGTTTACCGGCGTGAAGAATCTGGATAAAAGCCGTTCCCCGGCGCCCCGGGTGTGGGTACTCTGTGGGCGCAAGGCTGGTGACAATACCCAGTTGCAGGCCCTGGCGGAAGCACTGGGCTGGCCGTTCGAGATCAAACATATTCGTAACCGGAAATCCGAACTGCTGACCAATCGTTTATTCGGTACGACCCTGGCCGGGGTGGACCTGAAGCAGTCCGACAGCCTGGAACCGCCCTGGCCGGACCTGGTGCTGACGGCGGGACGCCGCAATGAACCGGTGGCGCGCTGGATACGCAAACAATCGGGTGGCACCACCCGCCTGGTGCATGTAGGCAGGCCCTGGGCGCCACTCGACAGCTTCGACCTGATTATCGCCACGCCGCAGTACAACCTCCCTGAACGCGCCAATGTGCTGATGGTCGATTTGCCGCTGCACAGCCTGACGCGTGCGGCGCTGGATGCTGTGCGCGACATCTGGTTTGCGCGTTTCAGGCAGATGCCTGAGCCTCGCTGGGTGGTGCTGCTCGGTGGCGACAGTGGGCCTTTCGTGTTTACGGCCGACAAGGCAAGGCGCCTGGCGGCGTGGCTGAATGAACGGGTCGCCGCGTCCGGGGGGTCGGTGCTGGTCAGCAACAGTGCGCGCACGCCGGAACCGGCCTACCGGGCTTTTCTGGCAACCCTGAATGTACCCGTACACGCGTACCACTGGGGCAGCGATGAGGAGAATCCCTACCGGGGTTACCTGGCCATCGCCGACCAGATTGTGGTGACGGGGGAAAGTATGTCGATGTTGTCGGAGGCGGCTGTGGCAAACCGTCCCCTGTATATCTTTGACCTGTCCGATCAACCGGAGGATGCCGGGGGAGGTCATGGCAGGCCCTGGTGGACCATCCGGCATAACTTCCGTTACAAGCCGCTGACGCACCGCCTGGCCATGTGCCTGGCGCCGGTGCGCATGCGGCGTGATGTAACTCGTCTGCAGGACAAACTGGTCAGGGACGGAATGGCTGTCCGGGTCGGGCAGGCGAGTGTAGCGAAAGCACGGG
>JALWRY010000474.1:0-1764 GCA_027080445.1 Thiohalobacter sp.
CCACTTGCCGGCGAGGACAAGAACCGGCCCGCCGAGGCACAAACCGAACAACCTTCCGCAGGAACACCGGCGGCGCGCACACACCCCTTCCCGTTAGCCGAGGACACCCCGGCGACGCCACATCCGCCAGCCGCTTCCGTTGAAGCGACAACCGTGAAAAGCCGGCCGGAAGATCACACGGCCGCACCGGCAGCCACACCGGAAACCGCGCCGACACCCGCGCCTGTCGCGACAGCGGATAAAACGGGTGAAACAGGATTGTCTCGCAGTGGACAGGTGACAGAAAAACCGCCTGAAGTTGCTGACGCTGCAGGCACGGCAGCGAAACCCGCCGAATCCACCGCAAGCCCGGAAACCTCTACAACCCCGGCGCCGGCGACGCCATCCACCTCGACAGCCGGTCTGCCCCACCGTGAAAACTGGCTGTTGCAGCAAGCACCCGGCGCCTTCACCCTGCAATTGCTGGGCTCCCGCAATCCCGCCTCCATAAACGCGTACATCAGGCACAATAAACTCGACCCGGCCAAAACCGCGTACTACCGTGGCCGCTACCGTAACGCCGACTGGTACGTGCTGCTGTACGGCGTCTACCCGGACAAGGCCAGTGCGTTTGCCGCACGCAAGGCGCTGCCGGACCGGGTACAGAAAGACAAACCCTGGCCACGCAGCTTCAAGTCTGTGCAGGCCAACATCCACAATGCCCCGTAACGGCTTCACACTCGCCGCCCGTCGTATTCCTTAGAAAAAACAAGGTATAACCCCGAAAAACGCTGGCGTCAGGCGGCCATCTCCATTATTCTTTTCGGCCCAAATTTTTACGTTCGGGATTCACCGCCCCGCCGCGACAGGTGCGGGCGGTTTTGTGCGCGCATGCATACAATTTCCCGATAATTGAGACAGTTAGCAGAGGTCGGACATGAGTCACGGGGCTTTTCCGGAAAAGCAGGGTCTGTATGACCGCGAAAACGAGCACGACGCCTGCGGCGTTGGCTTTGTTGCCCATATCAAAGGCGTACAGAGCCATGCCATTGTCAGGCAGGGCCTGCAAATTCTTGAAAACCTGACGCACCGCGGCGCGGTCGGCGCTGATCCGCTGGCCGGTGACGGCGCAGGTATCCTGATCCAGACCCCCGACACCTTCCTGCGCGAAGAATGCGCCGCGCTCGGTTTCGAGTTGCCGGCGCCTGGCGCCTATGCCGTGGGCATGATCTTCCTGCCCCAGCCGAACCGCACGCGTACCGAGTGCGAAGCCCTGATCGAACGCAGCATCAGGGAAGAAGGCCAGGAATTCCTCGGCTGGCGCGACGTGCCGGTCGATAACAGCGGCCTTGGGCAGAGCGTCAGGGATGTCGAGCCAGTGGTTCGCCAGGCTTTCATCGGCTGTGGCGACAGCTGCCCGACCCAGGAAGATTTTGAGCGCAAACTCTTCATTATCCGCAAGGTTATCGAAAACACCGTGCGCGACTCCGACTGGGAAGGCCGGGAGAATTTCTACATTCCCTCGTTCTCCAGTCGCACCCTGCTTTATAAAGGGATGCTGCTGGCCAACCAGGTCGACACCTACTTCCGGGATCTGCGTGACGAACGCCTGGTGTCCGCGCTGGCGCTGGTACACCAGCGTTTCTCCACCAACACCTTCCCGTCCTGGGACCTGGCACACCCGTTCCGCATGATTGCCCATAACGGCGAAATCAATACCATGCGCGGCAACGTGAACTGGATGCGCGCGCGCCGCCATTCCATGGCCTCCGAACTGTTCGGCGC
>JALWRY010000474.1:1774-2655 GCA_027080445.1 Thiohalobacter sp.
TTCCCGAAGGCCAGAGCGACTCCGCCTGCTTCGACAACGCGCTGGAACTGCTGGTCGCCGGCGGTTACTCCATGGCCCACGCCATGATGATGCTGATCCCCGAAGCCTGGGCCGGCAACCCGCTGATGGACGAACAGCGCAAGGCTTTCTACGAATACCACGCCGCATTGATGGAACCCTGGGACGGCCCTGCAGCCGTCGCCTTCACTGACGGCCGGCAGATTGGCGCCACCCTCGACCGTAACGGCCTGCGCCCGGCGCGCTACCTGATTACCGATGACGACCTGGTGGTGATGGCCTCGGAAATGGGCGTGCTGCACATCGCCGATGAAAAAATTGTCAAAAAATGGCGTCTGCAACCGGGCAAGATGTTCCTGATCGACATGGAACAGGGCCGCATCATCGACGATGCCGAGCTGAAACAGACACTGTCCACCAGCCACCCTTACGCGGAATGGCTGGCGAAGACCCAGGTTCACCTGAAGAACCTCCCGGCGCAGACCAACGGTGTTGAAACCGATCCCGACACGCTGCTGGATCGACAGCAGGCCTTTGGCGTCACCCAGGAAGACCTGAAAATCCTCATGAAGCCGATGGCCACGACCGGCCAGGAAGGCATCGGCTCCATGGGCGCCGACAACCCGGTGGCGGTGCTGTCGAACAAGGCCAAGCCGCTGTCGAATTATTTCCAGCAGAACTTTGCCCAGGTCACCAACCCGCCGATCGACCCGATCCGCGAGGAACTGGTGATGTCCCTGGTATCATTGATCGGCCCGCGGCCCAACCTGCTGGGACTGCACTCGGGCGGCGAACACATGCGCCTGGAAGTCACCCAGCCGATCCTCAGCAACAAGGATCTGCAACGCATTCGCGATATCGAG
>JALWRY010000475.1 GCA_027080445.1 Thiohalobacter sp.
ATGCTGGCGGTCGGGTAATAAAAGCAAAGTGAAGAAGAGAGCAGTCCTTGTTTTACTGGGTATCGCACTGGTTGGTGTACTGGTTATCGCCCTGTTATCCACGACGAAACCGGATGGCACCCCGGTTGCGCCTGATCATGCCGTTGTCGATACGCCTGCTGTTACCCCGGAAGCTTCAGCACCTCTGCAGGCAGAGAAAATTTCACCGGAACAGGAACGCGAGCATGTCGTTTCCACGGATTCGGCTTCCTCGCCACAGGTGCCTGCGCTTGAGCCGAAGATTCGTAAAGCCCTTGGGAAAATCCTCAACACTTCATCGGAAGGACTGGTTGAGGAAACCCGGAATGGCGCTACCAGCGTCGACTTGAAGGGACGTTTCCAGACCGCGCCGGTTGCTACCATCGACAAGGACGGGAACATCCAGATTACGGATTACTCCCACCTGCCTGGTAAGGCGAAGCAGCCATGAAGAAGATGGCCGGAATAAGACCGGGCATACTGGCCTTGTTACTGGCCCTGTTCAGCCTGAACACCTGGGCGACACAAATTATTATCTCGAATCTGGACGGGGCCGGTGAAGGTTTCAATGATGGTACACCGGTTGCACCGGTGGGTGGTAACCCGGGTACGACACTGGGTCAACAACGCCTCAATGTGTTTGAGCAGGCCGCCAAAATCTGGGAATCCGTGGTAGGCAGTAATGTGCCGATTATTGTGGGTGCGCAATTCAACCCACTGACCTGTAGTGCCAGCCAGGCCGTGCTGGGCTCTGCCGGTACAACCACAATCCATGGGAACTTCGTGCATGCACCCATCCGGAATACCTGGTACCCGGCGGCGCTTGCCAACAGTCTGGCGGGATCAGATCTCGATACGACCAGGACTGAAATTACAGCCACATTCAATTCCGATATCGACAATAACAATAACTGCCTCAACGGCACCAACTGGTATTACGGTCTGGATGGAAACCGGCCGAGTGGCACCATTGAACTGCTGACCGTGGTGCTGCATGAAATTGCACATGGCCTGGGTTTCCAGACGTTTGTAAATCTCAGTACCGGCGCAAAATTCAACGGGGTGAACGATGTCTTTCTGCTCGACCTGGAAGATCACAGCCTGGCGAAGACATGGGACAAGCTGACCGATGCGGAACGCGTTGCCTCGTCCACCGACACGGGTGATCTTCACTGGGTCGGCCCGAATGTGACGGCGTTGGTTGGTAACTTCACCGGCGGTGTTAACCAGGGACACATCCGTATGTATGCGCCGGCAACACTGAGTTCAGGCTCCTCGGTTTCACATTTCAGTAATGCACTCAGCCCCAACGAGTTGATGGAGCCAATTGATACCGGGCCAAAGTCAGGTCCCGGTCTGGCCTTGGCCCTGATGCAGGATATCGGCTGGTCGACGTTTGCCAACGCCACGCCGGTCATTGCAAAACTGGGCGCCCGGAGCGCGATGGACGGTGAGACCATCCCGGTCACCGTGCTGGTCCAGGATAACGACACGCCGCTGGGAAATCTCGTACTCAGCGCCGTGTCTTCCGATACAACTCTCGTTGACGCTACCGGGCTGGTGTTCAGCGGCACCGGCAGTCAGCGTACGCTGTCTGTTACGCCACTCGTGGGGAGCGCGGGGAATGTCACCATAACGGTCACCGTGTCGGACGGTAACAGCAGCGCAAGCGAGAACTTCCCGCTGACGGTTACACTGAACAATCCCCCGGTCGTGACCCTCACCAGTCCGCCCAACAACAGCATGGTGCTGGATACCGATCTGGTCAGCCTGCAGGCCAGTGCAAGCGATGTGGAAGACGGGGATGTGAGTGCTTCACTGACCTGGTCATCGAGTCTTTCCGGCGCGCTGGGCAGCGGTGCAAGCCTCACAACCACGCTGCTTGAGGGGGTACATACCATTACGGCGACGGCGACCGACAGCCTCGGCAGAACCGGCAGCGCGACCCTGACCGTGACAAGCTACGGCAGCAGTGATACCGATGCCGATGGTCTGGCCGACAACTGGGAGTTCTCCAATTTCGGCACCCTGGCGGAAACCGGCAGCGGAGATTTCGACAATGATGGTCTGCTGAATATCGATGAGTTCACCCTGGGTACCAGCCCGACCCTGCAGGACACCGATGGCGACGGCCTGACCGACGGCGACGAGGTCAACCTCTATGGCCTTGATCCCAACACCTCCAACAAGGGCGACATCGGCCCGCGTAATGCCCCGGACGGCCTGATCAATGCCGGTGACCTGGTGGTCATGACGCGCCTCGTTACCGGTGCGATTCAGCCCTCGGCGCTGGAATTGGCGCTGGCGGATATCAACAATGACAGTGTACTGAATGCCGCGGATCTCCTGTTGCTGCAGAAGGCGGTGCTGAACGGCACAACGCCCTGAGCAAAAAACCGGCTGCTGGGGTAAAATAGCGGTTTGGATTAACCGGCATCACCCGACATGAGCAGCATTACCGACGAGGCGCAGCGTCGCCGCACCTTCGCGATCATTTCCCACCCCGACGCGGGCAAGACCACACTGACCGAAAAACTGTTGCTGTTCGGCGGCGCGATCCAGCTGGCGGGCACGGTTAAAGGCCGCAAGGCAGCGCGTCACGCGACCTCGGACTGGATGACGATGGA
>JALWRY010000476.1 GCA_027080445.1 Thiohalobacter sp.
CCACATGAAGGATGCGCGCGCCGAACGCGGTCGCCTGAACTACCTGGGAGTTGGCGTGTCCGGTACGCTCAATTGCAATGCCTGCCATTTCAACGGCGGCGCCAATACCAACCCGGATTTCGATTTTCCCGCCGCTATCACCCCGCCGGCTTTCGAACTCAGTAACCGTTCCTTTGCGCCACGTGTCGAAGAGCTCATCGACCAGACGGGTGATATTATCGATGCACAGGGCAACCCGTTCGATGACGGCTTCGGACATGGCACCAGCCTGTTCAACGTGCCGACGGTCATTGAAGCCGCCGACAGCGGGCCGTTCTTCCACGCCAACCAGATTGAAACAGTCGAAGGCATGGTGGCTTTCTATGCCTCGAAACGCCACCTGCGCAATGGCCAGGTCCTGCCGCCGATTGTTGAGCTCAACGGATCGCAGGTCGCCAATGTCGGGGCTTTCCTGCGTGTGTTGAATGCGGATGAAAATGTCCGTTCCGCCATCTCGCTCATCAAACAGGCGGAGCGGGTCTACACCCGCAAGGACCGGAAGACCAACCTGAAGATCGCCGTGTCCGAGATCGATGACGCCATCGAAGACCTGAAGGGTGGCCGACTGCACTTCAGCGATGCCGTACCTGCCCTGAAGAAAGCCCGCCGCCTGGCGGCTTACCCCTTCACCATGTCACGGGCAAGGCGTCTGCTGCGGCGTATCCGCCCCATGCTGATCGAACGCCCTGACTGACCCGCTACCCGTGTGCGCCCCCGGGTGATACAGTTCTGCGGGTAACCACTGCCCAGGATGTATCAACCATGACAGGCCCCGGGGAACAACCGCACGGCGAAGTCCTGCTTCGCACCCTCGCCATGCCCGCCGACACCAACCCGAACGGTGATATCTTCGGTGGCTGGATCGTGTCGCAGATGGATATCGGCGGCGGCATCCTGGCAAAAGAGACGGCACAGGGGCGCGTTGTTACCGTTGCCGTGGATTCCATCAAGTTCATTAAACCGGTCAAGGTCGGTGATGTCGTGTGCTGCTATGGCAAGGTGACACACATCGGCAACACGTCAGTCACCATACGGCTGGAGATCTGGGTCAACCCGATACTGCGCGAAAAACCCGGTGAAGCCGAACGCTTCAAAGTCACGGAAGCCACCTTCACCTATGTCGCCGTGGACGACGATGGACACAAGCGTCCGGTCAGGCCGGGCAGCCGAGGTCGTCAGTAATGCGGCGGTTTCTCGTCCCCCGGTGAAGCGCCATCCACCGGCTGGAGCGCGCGCACCTGAAGCTCCAGCCGTTCGAGGCTTTCGCTGTGCTCGCGTATGTACTGTTCCTGTTTCAGCAAGGTTCGTGTCAGTTCTTCCAGTGCAACTTCCTGGTGCGCCAGCCGAACCTCCAGCGCCTCGATGCGCGCCTGTGAATCATTGTCAGTCATTTTTTGCTAGATTTAACCTGAGTAGGGAAAGATGCCGCCAGACTAGCAGAAATCCCCCGCCACACAAATCCTGCCCCACAGGAAACCAGGGCTTGCTGAAGCAACTGACAACACGGGATAACCGGCGTGGATAACGCTATCACCCTGCCCCTGTGGCTGGGGCCGATGCCTTGTTACACTACTACGCCAACTCTATCGCAAAACCCCGGTTTATGGGGAACTACAAGATGTCACACTCGATTGGTCCGATTCTGAGACGGCGCTGGCGTCAGCTCTCCGCCCTGCCCGGCGGACGCCGACTGTTCAGCTATGTCCTGGGCCATATGGCGCCCTACACCGGTTCCATCGGCGCACAGGTCGACGCCCTCGAACCCGGGTACTGCCGGGTACGACTGAAAGACCGGCGCGCAGTGCGTAACCACCTGCGTTCCATTCACGCCATCGCGCTGTGCAATCTCGGCGAAGTTGCAACCGGCCTGGCGCTGATGAACAGCCTGCCGGATGACACGCGCGGTATCCTGACCGGCCTGTGTGCGGATTACCACCACAAGGCCCGGGGTACACTGTATGCCGAGTGTCGCTGTGCCATCCCCGCCGATAACCGGGAACAATCCTGCGAGATTGTCGCTACGATCCACGACGAAAGCGGGGAAACGGTGACCACCGTAACAGCAAGCTGGTTGATCGGGCCGGAAAAAACCGGGGCAGCTCATGCAGACTGAATTCACCCGCGCCGTAGGCATCGAGGTACCGCTGATTTGCGGCGCCATGTACCCCTGCTCCAACCCTGAGCTGGTCGCCGCGGTATCGGAAGCCGGCGGTATTGGCATCGTTCAGCCCCTGAGCCTGACCTATGTAAACGGCTACGATTTTCGTGAAGGATTGCGCTATATACGCCGCCTCACACAAAAACCGGTCGGCATCAATCTGATTATCGAACGCAGTTCCCAGCGTTACCTGAAGCGCGTACACGAGTGGCTGGATATCGCGCTGGAGGAAGACTTCCGGTTTTTTGTCACGGCGCTGGGCAAGCCGCAATGGGTGGTAGAACGCGCAAAGCCTGTGGGAGCTACCGTCTACCACGATGTTACGGAACGGCGCTGGGCGGAAAAAGCCCTGGATGCCGGCGTAGACGGGTTTATTTGTGTCAACAACCGTGCCGGCGGACACGCCGGCACGCGTTCCCCGGAACAACTCCTGGAAGAAATCGGCCCACTGGGAAAACCGTTGATCTGTGCCGGTGGCATTGGTCACCCCGATACATTCGCCGAGGCGCTGCGCATGGGTTATGCGGGCGCCCAACTCGGCACCCGTTTCATTGCCAGCAAGGAATGCAACGCCCACGAGGATTATAAACGCGCCATCCTTGACGCACAGGAAAATGACATCGTGCTGACTGACAAAATTTCCGGTGTGCCGGTCTCGGTCATTCGCACCCCCTATATCGAACGCCTGGGTACACATGCCGGCGTGTTGGCAAGGTATTTATTGCGTAACCCGAAAACCAAGCACTGGATGCGCCTGTTCTACACACTGCAATCTGTCTGGACGCTGAAACGTGCGTCGTTAAAGGGACTGGACTACAAGGACTTCTTCCAGGCAGGCAAAAGTGTGGCGGGTATTTCAGCCATTCAACCGGTCAACGAAATCGTTACGTCATTCGCCCGTAAAGTTTCCTCTCTAAAGTGATGATCTCCCGCCATAATGACGCACGAATGTGCCTTATGTTACACATTTGAATTTTTTTACTTTGGGAATGAATACCGCTAGTCTTGCGTCTAGTTCGAAAGCTGGCCAAAAATAATATTTCGGACTGTTGTTCCGTTTTTGACTTGTCAGGGGCGCCATAAAACCGCAACGGAAGCAACAAGTCAGCCGAAAGGGAGGATAAACCGATGCGTGAAGATGGGAGCGCATTACGAATAAGAAATGAATCCGCAACACTATTCGACGAATTACCCGAACTTGCCGGAATGCATGACACCGTGTGGAAGGAAGCGCTTGCTGCTTCCCAAGTGATCCGCTGCCCTGCCGGGACGAAACTGGTCGAATGCGGGGATGGTCCTGCCGATAAATTTGTCGTTGTCCTGCAAGGGGTCGTCAAGGTCTTTGAAACCTGTGAGAGTGGACGCGAAATCAGTCTCTACCGCGTCCACAGTGGACAACTCTGTGTACTGACACTGACACGCCTGCTGCTGCATTCGAATCGCTGTGCACAGGCTGTGGCTGAACAGGACGTAAACCTGCTGGTGATACCACAGGACTATTTTGACCGCCTGCTGGCGGAATCCGGGGATTTCAGACGTTACCTGATGACCTCTATGGCGCACTGCATCACGGATGTCATGCAACTGATCTCCCGGGTCAGTTTCAACCAGCTGGATCACCGCCTGGCACGACTGGTCATGAAATTCGCGAGCCGGTCTGCACAGGGCGTACTTCGCTGCGCCTGCACACACCAGGTCATTGCGAACGAACTGGGCACGACCCGTGAAGTCGTCAGTCGACTGCTAAAAGGATTCGAGCGGTGTGGTCATATCAAACTGAGCCGGGGGAATATCGAAATACTTGATAGCGAGGCGCTGGACAGACTCTGCAATTAGCTACTAGAATTAGGCGTGGTTGCGGGTATGATGTTTGCCGGATGCAACGTTTTTGTTCACTGATCCACCAGAGGTTACAGTTTCATGGCTACAGGTACAGTTAAATGGTTCAACGAGTCGAAAGGCTTTGGCTTTATCGCACCTTCCGACGGCAGTGATGATGTGTTTGTACACTTTTCGTCCATTCAGGGCGATGGCTTCAAAACATTGGCTGAAGGACAGAGTGTCAGCTTCGACACCGAACAGGGCCCCAAAGGTCTGCAGGCGACCAATGTAACGCCCCAGTAACTCACGCGGCACAGACAGGTAAGCCGGCGCAAGATCGGCAGCAATTAAATAATAATACCCGCCGGTGACCCTTTACCGGCAAGGTGTTCTGCGCACACTTGTCCCGGCAAAACGACCGGACCTTCAACAGGTCATGATGTCGCAATGAACGCCGCAGCGGTGCAATTCCCTGAGAATGGCCATCGGCGTGGTAGCTGTCTCCTCGTACTCCACCAGCATATCGTGTGGCAGACGCGCATTCACTTCGACATCCCCGACTGAGTCCATCTGCTGGAGGTCATCCTTCAACGAGATCAGTTGCCGTTCATCAAGATCTTCATCGATATGAATATAGATAGTGTGCATGGGA
This sequence comes from Thiohalobacter sp., assembly GCA_027080445.1. Taxonomy (GTDB): domain Bacteria; phylum Pseudomonadota; class Gammaproteobacteria; order DSM-19610; family DSM-19610; genus Thiogranum. The sequence goes on from JALWRY010000476.1 coordinate 4,671, forward strand.
TTCCTCCAATCCATAGAAAAAAGTTTACAGCACGATTCAGCTATAACTTTAGCCGTCTTTTAACAAACGTCCAGCGTGTACACCCATTGACGTAGCCGGCAGGCAACACCCCGTTTCCCGGAAATTCAATGCCTTACTTGCCGGCGGAGTTTGACTGTCGTCGAAACCGTTCATTCTGTGCGCCTATAGCCTGGTAGTATTAACATCAGGTATATTATTTTACCTACTGTAATATATATATTTTATAGACAGATTCTTCGGGTGGCATGCGGCTTGCTCTGCTTCAGTCGCAGTCTAACGATAACCAGGGAGTTACCACATGAAGAAACTGATCATCATCACCAGTCTGGCTCTTATCGCCCCCTTGCAGGCGCAGGCGGAAAACGCCGCGCTGGCCAGTAGTGAGGCCAGGGCGCAGGCCTTTGAAACCATCGATGCCAACCGTGACGGCAAGATCACGCGGGAGGAAGCCAGCGCGTTCTCCGCTCTGGAAGTAACCTTTGACAAGGTGGACACCAACAAGGACGGTACGCTGGATGCCGGCGAGTTTTCCCGCACCCATCCGACACGCCACAGCAAGTAAGCTCCACACGGGCACAACCCACCCGGGGTTTCCGGGTGGGTTACGCCACCCCGCCAAACCAGAAGTCCGCATTCTTTTCCAGGAACTCGCTGTACGGCATGTAGTGTGAACCGTCGCAGGAGAAGGTCAGGCTGATCAACCCGTTAAAGATATTGATCGAGGCGGAACGCAGGTAGATGGTATCGTCAGCAAACCGTAACGCTTTCAGCCCCCGTAATATCGAACCGATTTTGCTGGCCGGGATTTCCGCATCGTCGGGATAGGGCCGGCGTGGATAGGCAAGGCAGATGTCCGGGTCGGACAGTGCGTCGCTTTGCAGAATCCGGTAGCGAAACGGGTCATCGACAACCCATACTGTCACACGGCTGCTGGAAAAATGTATCACACCCTGGAACATCCCCCGCTCCACAATCAGCTCTTCCAGGATCGACATGGCCTGGTCGATATGCGCATCAAACACGCTCTCGACACGGGTCTGCTGGAAAACCGTGCCGCGAATTGCCGGGTCTCCCTTGATTTGCTGCCACTCACCACGTTCGACATAGAGGTCGCCCTGCGTCGGCAGATCCCGCAGGTCGAAATCCGCCCCCAGATAGCCAACCGGCTCGCCGTCACGGTACAGCGTTTGCAAGGCGGTAATAGAAGGACGGTGTGCCGACAGGGAGATATAGGCCTCTGACAACACAAAATCCTGGTCGGGGCGCGCCTCTTTCATATAAGGTCGTGGCGAGCGGTCCCGACCGAAGTGCTCGGGTATCCGGCCCTTACGGCCGACATTATCGGAAAGCTGGATACCATCAAGACCCACCACGTAGAGGTAGGTGCAGTTGGGTATGCTGTCGAACTGATCCAGCAGCGCCCGGGTCAGGCCTTCCCGTTCCGGCCAGACCTTCTGGCATTCCGCCGCCACGCGCCGCAACGGGTTGACGAGCAGTTCAAACAGCGAGGAACGCTGTTTGCTGATGCTCTCCTTCCATGACGAAACATCGGCCATCAGCTTTCCAGCAGCCGGGGGATCAGTTCGACGAAATTACACGGACGGGTGCGGTAATCCAGCTGAGGTTCGATCAGCTTGTCCCAGGCGGTGCGGCAGGCGCCACTGGAGCCAGGCACGCAGAAAACCAGTGTGCCATTGGCCACGCCACCGAGCGCACGCGACTGGATCGTCGAGGTATGGATCTCCTCCCAGGAGAGCATGCGGAAGATTTCACCAAAGCCGTCGAGCTTCTTGTCCAGCAGTACTTCAATCGCTTCCGGGGTGCCGTCACGCCCGGTAATACCGGTGCCGCCGGTCGAGATCACCACGTCCACCCCGGCATTGGCGATCCAGGCGGATACGACGGCGCGTAACTGGTAGGTATCGTCAGGGACAATACGCTTGTCCGCCAGCTTATGCCCGGCGGCGCGCAGACGTTCGACCAGCGTCTTTCCCGAGGTATCATTTTCCTCGGTACGCGTATCCGACGCTGTCAGCACAGCGATATTCAGTGGCTTGAAAACCCGCTTTTCTGGCATGGCTAACCTCGATATTGAGCATTGAATTATTTAGTCATAATATTCTAATGAAACTCGGGTTAATTACCATGAACTTGTCGTGACGACCCCGTTATTGCGAGCATAGCGGGGTGAGGTGCTCGCAATGACGCAGTGGGCTACCCGCTGTATTGGTTCTCTTTTTGCCTTGGGCTGTGTGGTAGACTGCCCCGCTCGACAAACCGGACAGTCTGAATAACACCATGTCGCACGCCCTGTTGATTGAAAAACTGGGAAAAGTCTACGGAAACCGCTTTGAAGCCCTGAAGGGGATCAGCCTCCGTGTCGATGAAGGCGATTTCTTCGCCTTGCTGGGGCCGAACGGCGCCGGGAAATCCACCCTGATCGGCATTATCAGTTCACTGGTCACCAAAACATCGGGGCATGTGAAGATTTTCGACTATGACATCGACAAGGATTTTCCCGCCGCCAAGCGGCTCATCGGTCTGGTGCCGCAGGAATTCAACTTCAACGTTTTTGAACCAATCGAGGAAATTATCGTTAACCAGGCCGGCTACTTCGGCATCCCGCGCAAGGTCGGTTTCGAACGCGCCGAACAATACCTGAGCCAGCTTGGCCTGTGGGACAAACGCCGGTGCCAGGCGCGGGAACTGTCCGGCGGCATGAAGCGCCGCCTGATGATCGCTCGCGCCCTGGTACACCGCCCACGTTTGCTGATTCTCGACGAACCGACCGCCGGGGTCGATATCGAAATCCGCCGATCCATGTGGACCTTCCTGCGCGAACTGAATAAAAACGGCACGACCATTATCCTGACAACGCATTACCTGGAGGAAGCCGAAAGCCTGTGCCGCAACATCGCCATTATTGACGAGGGAAAGCTGATTGAGCACACCTCAATGAAGCGATTGCTCACCCAGCTCGACACGGAAACCTTCGTGCTCGACCTGATGTCACCCCTCGATGCCCTGCCCGCCTCGCTCCCCGATTGCCTGCACCGGATCGATGATACGACGCTTGAGGTGGAAGTTTCACATAACGAAAGTATCAACTACCTGTTTGCCGAGTTGTCGAAACACGGCATTGAAGTCCTCAGTATGCGCAACAAGACCAACCGCCTGGAGCAGTTGTTCATGCATATCGTCACACAGGATTCGGCAGCATGACGCTGAAAGAACAGTATATTGCCTTTGAGACCATTCTGATCAAGGAGGTACTGCGCTTCGCGAGGATCTGGGTGCAGACTATCGTCCCCCCCGTAATTACCATGTCACTCTATTTTGTGATTTTCGGCAACCTGATCGGCTCGCAAATCGGCGACATGGACGGTTTCCGCTACATGGACTATATCGTCCCCGGCCTGATCATGATGGCAGTGATCACCAACTCCTACGCGAACGTCGTATCATCTTTCTACGGCTGCAAGTTCCACCACCACATCGAGGAAATGCTGGTCTCGCCGATTCCGAATTCGCTGATTATTGCCGGCTTTGTCACCGGGGGCATCGCCAGGGGTATAGCGGTCGGTCTGATGGTCACGCTGGTTTCCGCGCTGTTTACCGACCTGCACCCGCATAACTATATTGTCATTATCAGCACGGTCATACTGACTTCGGCGGTTTTCGCGCTGGCCGGCCTGATCAATGGCGTGTTCGCCAAAAGCTTCGATGACATCTCGATTGTTCCAACCTTCGTCCTGACGCCATTGACCTATCTTGGCGGCGTCTTCTACACCATCAGCATGCTGCCGGACTTCTGGCAAGGCATGTCGAAGCTGAACCCGATCCTGTATATGGTGAACGCGTTCCGTTACGGTTTCCTGGGCGTATCGGACATCGAGCTGTGGGCCTCGTACACCATCATCGGCGTGTTCATTGTGGTGCTGTACGGTATCGCACTGTACCTGTTGAACAGCGGCTACGGCATTCGCCGCTGAGTACTAGTCCTTGATCCAGCCTTCCAGCGCCTCGATGATGGCACGCGCCTGGTCCGGGCTGGAAATATTGAACTTGGATTTCTGCTGGTACTGGCCATTGCGCTTCTGGTAGCGACGGATGGTGTACTTGTCCTTGCCGTATTCTTCCTTGCGACGGTCCCAGTCCTGGTAGCGATAAATAATGGTGGACCAGGCGCCCTTGGTCAGAACCTTCTTGTCCAGTTCCTTTACCGTCACCAGTCCGTCTTCTTCATACTGGACTGTCAGTTCGTCGATTTCCGATGACATAGTTAACCTCTGTGCGTTTCGATAATGTGTTATTCCGTACGGGAAATAATAATCTGTTTGTTATTGACCGAGATTAGCCGCTGGCCATCCCGCATGGCAAGCAACTCATTGCCTGCCATCTCACGCCGCCAGCCATGCATCAGCGGGATCGCCTCATCGCCCTGCACCAGAGCCAGCAGATCCTTGCGACTGCCCAGCGAGGTGCTGTTGATCTCGTAGCGCGCGGCAAGCACGCGCAATTGCGCCTGCAGAATATCGGCCAGCGCATCCTCGTGTGCAGTTGGCTTCACGCGGCGACGGTGTTCGGGTAAAGGCTGCGGTGCAGTATCCACCGCCGCCTTGACGATATCCAGTATCGTACTCCCATAGCGTTCCAGCGACTTTGGCGGCAAATTCCGCACAGACGCCAGCTTGTCCCGGGTGGTCGGCGCCATTCGGGCAATATCCGACAAGGTATCGTCCTTGAGTATCCAGTTGCGGGGGAGATTCTTGTCCCGCGCCACCTGCTCGCGCCAGGCCGACAAGGCCTGCAGGACAGACAGGGGCCGCGGGCGTAACTTGTCCACACCGCGGATACGCTGCCAGGCCAGTTCCGGCTTGCGCAGGTAGCGGTCGATCTGTTCACAGGCCAGAAACTCGGCATCGAGCCATTCGAGACGGCCCATGTCAGCCAGCTTCTGGCGGAACGCAGGATAGATCTCGGCCAGGTACCTGACATCGTCTGCGGCATAGGCCAGCTGGGCCGTGGCCAGCGGCCTGCGCGACCAGTCGGTGCGCGTTTGTGACTTGTCGAGCGTAACACCTGCCATTTCCTGGACCAGGTTGGCGTAACCGATCTGTTCGGGCAAACCGATCAGCGGCGCGGCCAGCTGGGTATCGAACACCGGCCCGGGAATCTCACCCTTCAGGCAGGCGAAGATCTCCATATCCTGTGAACAGGAGTGCAATACCTTGACGATGTTGCGGTCGTAGAGGATATCCAGCAAGGGAGAAAGATCCGGCAGGGCCAGCGGGTCGATGCAGGCGATATTTCCCGGTACGCCAACCTGGAGCAGGCACAGCTTCGGGTAATAGGTCTTTTCGCGGATAAACTCGGTATCCAGCGCCAGCCACTTTTCACCCTTCAGGGACGCACAAAACGTGTCGAGCATTTCGGCGCTGTCAACCAATCGGTATGGCGTATCCGTGACACGGGACATCATCTAGTTAACCGGGAGCTTCGCGCGCAATTCATCCCGGTCGAACCACCAGGTGTCACCCACCATGGCATCGACAACAATGGCCAGTTTTTTGAGCAGTTCGGGGACATCATTCAACTGCAGCATTTCTATCCAGACATCCAGCGTTTGCTGATCCTCGATGCCGCGATGACGTTTGGCGACACGGGCAATCATCTGCGTGGTAAAGAAGGTCAGGCTGTCTTTCTCTTCGCCCTCGGTACGCAGCCCGGCGATATAATGCGCCGCCATGGCGGCGCATTATAT
>JALWRY010000477.1 GCA_027080445.1 Thiohalobacter sp.
ACCCTCCTCGATTATGGCTCTGTGCTTCAAGCTGGTTCTTACCCAACCCGAAGCGTAACCCACGTCCTTCGAGGTTGGGTAGGTCAATGCATAATGTCTACATCTGTGTGAGGATTTTACCGGTTTCGGGATGCTCCAGCTCCCGCTCCAGTATCGGCTTCAGAAAGTGCCCGGTGTGGGAACGTGCATTGGCGGCCACCTGTTCCGGTGTGCCGGTGGCGATGATTTCGCCGCCACCGCTGCCACCCTCCGGGCCGAGGTCGATAATCCAGTCGGCGGTTTTGATGACATCCAGGTTATGTTCGATGATGACGACCGTGTTGCCGTGGTCACGCAGCCGGTGCAGTACGCGCAGTAACTGTTCAATATCGTAGAAGTGCAGGCCGGTAGTCGGCTCGTCGAGAATATACAGGGTCTTCCCGGTGTCGCGTTTGGACAGTTCGCGGGAGAGTTTCACGCGCTGTGCTTCGCCACCGGAGAGCGTGGTGGCGTTCTGTCCAAGGCGGATGTAGGACAGTCCGACGTCCAGCAGGGTTTGTAGCTTGCGTGAAATGACGGGGACGGCGCTGAAGAATTCTGCCGCGTCCTCGACAGTCATATCCAGCACCTCGTGGATATTGCGGCCCTTGTAACGAATATCCAGGGTCTCGCGGTTGTAACGCTGGCTCTTGCATACATCGCAGGGGACATAGATATCCGGCAGGAAGTGCATCTCAACCTTGATGACGCCGTCGCCCTGACAGGCCTCGCAGCGGCCGCCCTTGACGTTGAAGCTGAAGCGCCCCGGCTTGTAACCGCGCGAGCGGGCTTCCTGGGTGCCGGCGAACAGTTCGCGGATGGGTGTGAACAGGCCGGTGTAGGTGGCCGGGTTGGAACGCGGCGTGCGGCCGATAGGGCTCTGGTCGATATCCACCACCTTGTCGAACCGTTCCAGGCCTTCCACGGAAGCATGTGCTGCCGGTTCGGTGCTGGCGCCATTGAGTTCCGCCGCCGCCAGCCGGTACAGGGTATCGTTGATCAGCGTGGATTTGCCCGAGCCGGATACCCCGGTGATGCAGGTCATCAGGCCCACCGGGATTTCCAGGTCCACATCTTTCAGGTTATTCCCGCTCGCCTTGAAGATACGCAGCTGGTTCTGCGGGTCGTTGGGGGTGCGTTGTGCCGGGCCGCTGATGCGTCTTGCCCCGCTCAGATATTGACCGGTCAGTGAGGCGGGGTTGTTGATAACCTCTTCGGGCGTGCCCTGTGCGACGATTTTTCCGCCGTGTATGCCCGCGCCCGGCCCCATATCCACCAGGTGATCGGCGGAGCGGATAGCCTCCTCGTCGTGTTCGACCACAATCACGGTGTTACCGAGGTCGCGCAGGAAAGTCAGGGTGTTGAGCAGCCGCTGGTTATCACGCTGGTGCAGGCCGATCGAGGGTTCGTCGAGAATATACATGACGCCCACCAGGCCGGCACCGATCTGGCTGGCCAAGCGGATGCGCTGGGCTTCGCCGCCGGACAGGGTATCGGCGCTGCGTTCCAGCGACAGGTAGTTGAGGCCGACATTCACCAGGAATTCCAGGCGTTCACGGATTTCCTTGACGATCTTTTCGGCGATCGCGCCGCGTCGCCCGGGCAACGACAGGGACGCAAAGAACTCGCGCGCCTCGCCGATCGGCAGAGCGGCAATCTGTGGCAGGGTGCGCTCGTTAACAAACACATGGCGTGCCGCCCGGTTGAGGCGCATGCCCTCGCAGTCCGGGCAGGGGTGCGTGCTGAGGTAGCGCGCCAGTTCGTCGCGGACCACGTTGGATTCGGTCTCGCGGTAACGTCGTTCCATATTGCGCAATATGCCTTCGAAAGGATGGCGTTTGACCTTGATGCCATTGCGTTCGTTGATATAACGGAATTCGATTTTCTCGCTGCCACTGCCATACAGGATGACCTGGCGGATATTTTCAGGCAGTTCATCGAACGGGACTTCGATGTCGAAGCCGTAGTGATCGGCCAGCGAACTGATCAGCTGGAAATAATAGGCATTGCGTCGATCCCAGCCGCGTACTGCGCCACCGGCCAGGCTCAGGTGCGGGTTGGCGACGACCCGCCTGGGATCAAAGGATTGTTGTATGCCCAGACCGTCGCAGGTCGGGCAGGCGCCGACCGGGTTATTGAAGGAAAACAGCCGCGGTTCCAGTTCGGTGAGCGAGTAGCCGCATTGCGGGCAGGCAAATTTGGCGGAAAAGGTGATTTCCGTGTTGTCATCCATATTGACCACGCGCGCCAGACCATCGGCGAGACGCAGTGCGGTTTCAAATGATTCGGCAAGCCGTAGTTTCAGGTCGTCACGGATTTTGAAGCGGTCAACGACCACCTCGATACTGTGTTTGCGGCGCAGATCCAGCGCCGGGGGATCGTCCAGTTCGACGACCTCGGTGTCGATGCGGGCGCGGATGAAGCCGTGTGCGCGCAGTTCTTCCAGCAGCGCCAGGTGCTCGCCCTTGCGGTCCTGTACAACCGGCGCCAGCAGCATCCAGCGCGAGCCAGCGGCTTGCTCCAGCACGTGATCCACCATCTGGCTGACGGTCTGCGCTTCCAGGGTGGTGCCGTGCTCGGGGCAGCGCGGCGTACCGACGCGGGCGAACAACAGGCGCAGGTA
>JALWRY010000478.1 GCA_027080445.1 Thiohalobacter sp.
AACCGCCGCGTTGCGATTCAGACTGGCGAGCACCTGGTTCAGCGTATGCCCGCTACTGACGCTGGCGCGCATAAGACCGGGAACCAGTGAAAACCCTGCGGTTTCCCGGCAGCCCGCTGAAGCCAGTACCTGGCTGCGCAGGGCGCTGCTGACGCCGCCTTTGAATTTTACCAGCAGCTCGCCAGCGGCAATGCTGCTGGCGGGCGTAAGGTGGCCTATCTCCGCCCGTGCCGGCGTTATCAAACCTGATGACAGTACCATCACCAGCAAAATCGACAGTATCAACAAGCCCGCGCCACAAGCTCCCGACAGTTTTCTCATGGTTGTTAATTTCATGAACTTATACCTCCCTGGATAGAAATTATGTATTCCATTTTGCTGCAGGTTATGTTGCCCACTTGATGGATCGCCGAACCCTGAAAAGCTGACATGCAGAAAATACTCTGAAAAAACAAGGACCGTCAGTAGCCAAACTCACATACTGTTCCGTATTCATGATTCATGCGATGAACACCTTGCACAACTGTCAACGTCAGCCTTGAAGACAGCATCCTAAGGCACAGACATATCGGGATCGACCGTGATACCGTTGCTTACAATTCAGTCTGGTTGGAATTTAGTTTGTCAGGAAACCTCCGATCAATTTGTCATTGCGAGCACCTCACCCTGCTGCGCTGTGACTAATCGGGGAAAAACAACCCGTCATTGCGAGCGAAGCGCGGCAATCTCCGTCAGCTTAGCGCCCGACCCAAAGAGATTGCCGCGTCGCTGCACGCCTCGCAATGACGGGTAAGTTCTTCAAGAGAAACTAAAGTAATGCGACAATCTCTAACAGTCCGGGAAGTTGCAGCACTTCGCTCTCGCCCTGAAGGATGGCGAAGACATCCTGAGGAAGTACTCTTGGGGTGCGCCCTGAAGGATGGCGAAGACATCCTGAGGAAGTACTCTTGGGGTGCGCCCTGAGGAACTACTCCTGGAGTGCAATGACAAACTCATCAAAGGCGCCCTGAGTTACAAAGCTGTGTTTCAACTCATAATCCTTCCGCCGTAACAAGACTTGCCACCCCGCTATGATGGATAGACCTGCAATGTTCCATGTCACTTGCTGCAATCGCGTTAGAGTATTGCTGGGCTGTTTTGTACTGTTTGCCGCATTCAAACCCTGTTTCTCGGCGAGTATGGATCAGATAACCCGGTTGCGCGGTCCGGCCTTCAGTAACCCCGAACACGTCGCTCCGGTACCCGATGACTGGGCAACGCGTCCGCTGCAGCATGAAGCTGGTGATCGCCAGGCCGATTTGGTAGTAGGTCTGGGTCAGCAAAGCTGGCCGATCCTGCACGAAGTCATTACTGCATACGCTCGCGCCAGGCATTTAAATATCGTGGTAAAACCGGGCACCTGTGGGATTACCGCCGGGCGGTTGCTGAAAAAATCCATAGATATCGGCGCCTATTGTTGCCCCCCCGGAGATACCGACCGTTTACCCGGTGTTGAATTCCACTCGCTGGGAATATCGCCGATTGCGTTGATCGTACGCCCCGACAATCCGCTCACTGGCGTCACGACGGCTCAGGCGCGGGCGATGTTTCAGGGACAGATCAACCGCTGGTCGGACCTGGGCGCGCCGCAAACCCGCAAGCTCGACCGTCTGATACAGCCCGTGGGCCGACTGCATTGCAAGATACGCCCCGGTCACTGGCGATTGCTGCTGGACAATGAAGACCAGTTCAGCCCTCGCCTGTCCGAAGTGGGCGTAATCCCGGATATGATTTCGCAGGTTGCCCGTAATCCCGGCGCCATCGGCATGGAAGTACCCTCGATGACGGACTACCACCGCGCCAAAGGCAAGGTGCGTATGCTGAAAATCGACGGCCATGACCCGACTGACCTGGCCTATGTACGCTCGGGTCGCTATCCGCTGTTTCGCACCTATCACCTGACCACCTGGAAACAGGATAGTCGCGCAAGCCGGCTTGCGCATGAACTGGTGACTTTCCTGCAGGCGCGCATCGAGAAAATACACCGCGAGATCAGTTTTATCCCTCCCTCAGAGCTAAAAGCTGCAGGTTGGCGTTTTCGTGGCGATGAACTTATCGGCATGCCCTCCGTCAATGCAGTTGTCGGCCGCTAAGCAGGAAAAACCCGGTATGCTCCGCCACTGTTCACTCACCATCAAAATGCTGCTTTTAACCGCAGCCGCCGGGCTGCTGGTGTGGGCAGTAATGGATACCTATCAGTCTTCCGCGCTGGAAACAATTTTTCGCGCCAAGCTGGCCGAACGATTCGGCCGGCAAGCGGAAGACCAACGCATTCGTTTTGACCGCTATATCAAGGGGCACCATCAGGCGATTAAACTGTTTGTCAGCAGCCAGGCGTTGAAAGAGCACGTCACAGAGGATGGCTGGTCCACACAACAGGCAATAAAAGTCTACCGCCGCACGCCACCTTGGTTGCCGCCCTTGTCGATCATTCGCAATTTCGTTCAGCCACGCTACCTGATGTTGTTAAACGCCAACGGCAGGCTGCGCGAACTCTACCAGAGTACGGACAAACCACCACCGGACAAGTTTCTGCATCCTGACCGCATGCTGCTGAATCTCAGCCATAACCAGGGATTTCTTACCCGGATCGGTAACATGCCTTACCTGATCGCATCCGCCAGCGTCACCGATAAACAGGGTCGGCCGGTCGCTATCCTGATGCTGGCGAACCCCCTGGATGAAGCCTTTCTGATTGCCTCACAAGGTTCTATGCTGGACGATGCGCACGTTATCGCCCTGCTCGCGGAAGGCCAACCGACCATCCTGGTCAGCAGTAACAGCGCGCGCGTGCCGCCGGGAACCAGCATTGACCATCTTGCAGAGCGTTACCTCGCCGTCGGTCAGGGTTTCTTCGACTATGGCGCGACAGACACACTGATCAAGCTGGTGTCGTTTATATCCACCAGGGAAGTCAGCGAACTGACCCGTGAGGTACTGTCCGAGGACCGTCGGTTACTGGCGTTCACCGCGCTTGCCTTTATCAGCGTTTTTGTTCTGATTACCTACCTGCTGACACGTCGTATACGTCGTTTTACCGCCTACATTGTGGAATTCTCGAAAAACATCGATATCGAACAACCGGCGCAAGAACGCGGGGATGAACTTGCCATTCTCGAGGATCGCTTCCAGAGACTGGCGGAAGCGGTAAAAAAAGAGACCGCCGCGCTGGAACACCAGGCCATGCACGACCCCCTGACAGAACTTCCGAACCGCAAACTGCTGCACAACCGCCTGCAACAGGAATTGTTACGCGCCGAGCGCAGCGAGCGGCCGCTGGTATTGATTATCAGCGACCTGAACCACTTCAAGGAAATCAACGACACCCTGGGACACCACATCGGCGACCTGATCCTGCAGCAGGCCGCCGCACGCCTGCTCGATATCTTCCGCAAGTCTGACAGTGTTGCACGCCTTGGCGGTGACGAGTTCGGAATACTTCTGCCCGAAACCCGCCTTGATCAGGCCACCCGGCTCGCCACACGCGTGGTACAGCAATTCAGCCAGCCTTTCATTATTGAAGACCATACCCTGAGTGTCGGCATCAGCATGGGGCTGGTGGAATGCCCGACGCATGGCAACGATGTCAACCTGCTGATCCAGCACGCCGATGTCGCCATGTATTCCGCCAAACGTTCGCGTAGCGGCTACACCATCTACGTAGCGGATGAAGATACACACAATGTTGGCCGCCTGGCGCTGATGAGCGAATTTCGAGAAGCCATAAACAATTACCGGCTGGAGCTGTTTTACCAACCCAAAATAAGCCTCGACAGCAATACAGTGAGTGGCGTTGAAGCCCTGTTGCGCTGGCATCACCCCGAGCGCGGCTACATTGATCCGGAAGAATTTATCCCTCTGGCCGAACAGACCGGGCTGATCAAACCTCTGACCGGCTGGGTATTGCGCGAGGCCGCGCATCAATGCGCGAACTGGAACCGGCAGGGATTCAAGCTGTGCGTCGCTGTCAACCTGTCGGTGCATAACCTGCATGACATAACGCTGCTGGAGCAAATAAATGGGCTGATTTCCGACCGGCGCCTGCCGGCTTCCTGCCTGACGCTGGAACTCACCGAAAGCGACATCATGACGGATCCGATACGGGCGCGCAAAACACTACAGAACCTGAGTAATATGGGTATCAGGCTTTCCATTGACGACTTCGGCACCGGATATTCGTCACTGAGCTATCTCAAACAGCTGCCTGTGGACGAAATCAAGATCGATCGGTCTTTTGTCATGGAAATGACCAGGGATGACGATGACGCGGCTATCGTCCGCGCAACCATCGATCTTGCGCACACGATGGGCTTGCAGGTTGTTGCCGAAGGGGTCAAGGACGCCGATACCTGGCGCTCGCTCAAATCGCTGAACTGCGATGTCGCCCAGGGCTTTTTTATTAGCGAACCGCTCTCTTCCGCAGCATTCACCGCATGGTTGACGGAACGAAACCGGCCCGTCAAGGTATGCACCTGATAAAGTAAAGCGGCGTGATGCCGCAGGACAAGTAACTTTACCAAGGTTTACCCGCTTGTTTTGACAACCATCAATGCCAACGTGCTCGTAGTTCTGCCCAGGCTCGGCCTATTTTTTCAGCACTGCTTTCCGGCAAGCCAAGTTCGTGGGCGATTAGACTGTCAGGGGGGCGTCGACGGAACATGTCTTCCAATAACGGAGCATAGTCACCGTTAAACAGCGGGACGCGGTATTCAATGACGGGCCGGTCATCAGTCATGACCGGGCTGTCACCGGAAATCGCTTGCAGCCCGCGATGATCGAGCAGGTAGTGTGCCGCCAGTTGCTCGGGGCTGTTAATCCGGATCTCACTGAGGCTACGCGCGACCCCTGCATCCTGCATCGAAGCCTGGAAATATCCTGGCGTCAGGGGGGCGTTATCGATTCGCCCCATGATCAGCGTCTCGCCGCTTTCCGTCCACCATAGGCTGGCATTCGGGAAGACCTTCAGAAAGGTCTTTATGAGCATGCGCGTATCCGTATTACGCTGGGTGTGCAGGGGAATCCACTGCACCACCACCCCGTTGGCGGTCAGGTGTTGTCGGGTTAAACGGTAAAAATCCAGGCTGTAGAGGTTCGCCATGCCGGCCAGCACCGGAGGGGGAGGTTCCAGGGTGATGACATCGAAACGCTGGTCGGGATTACGCACCAGGTAGTTTCGCCCGTCGTCGATCACCAGTTTGACCGCCGGGTTCAGGTAGACCTTTTCATTCACATCGGCAAAAAGCGGACTCAGTCCGACAATCGCGCGGGATAGCTCCACCACGGTCAGATCGGTATCGGGATGCGTGCTGATCGCGCCTGCTGTCAAACCCACGCCCAAACAAATCACGAGCGCGTGTTTTGGGCCTGGCGCTTCGGACATAAACAACGGCAGGTGTCCCTGCAGGCGCATATAGTGCACCGCGTAGGGTCCTGTACCCGAATAGGATGTCCCGTTAACCAGCAATCGCTTAAAAGGCTTGCCATCATTTTCCTCTGTAACGAGGATGGAACCATAGTAATCCTCCTGGTAACTGAGAATCTTACCGGTGGTGTAGTTGGTGATCCGGTCGCGAACCAGCCCGGGCGGTAAAAAAAACCAGCCCAATAAAGCCAACAGCAATGGCGCCAGGGCTAAACGTCTGGCCCGGCCCGGGCCGGCATCCGAGCGGAGCAGAAGGACAATGACGGCCAGCAGGTACAAGGCCGAGACCAGCGTGATCGAGCCGTAAACCCCCGCCAGCGGTAACAACAGAAAACCGGTAGCCAGCGAACCGAGTACGCCGCCATAGGTATTGAGCGCATACAGGCGTCCCAGGCTGCGTCCTACGCGGTGCCGACTGCCGGTCATCAGCCGCGCGGCAATCGGCAGACCGGCGCCCAGGGAAATCGTTGCCGGCAACAGGGCGCCCACGGCCCACAAGGCCCAGGCCTGGAAAAAAGACTGTTTCACATCGAGTCCGAACGCGCCCATCAGCGCCGATACCACCGGCGGCATGACCTGGTTGAGAATGGGCACGCCGACCAGGGTAAACAGGGCCGCCAGGGCCTGCGATATGGCCAGCGCGGAATACAGATCGCTCCAGCGGTCGATACGACGGCGCACGATATAGCTGCCCAGCGCAATACCGGCGAGAAACAGCGCCAGTACAATGGAAAATACATAGGCGGTAGAGCCGATACCCTGGATCAAAATCCGCGTCCAGAGCACCTCCAGCGACAGGCCCAGCGCGCCGGACAAGGCCATCACCGGCAGTACCACCCGCGCCGCGCGTGAATGGTCTACCCTGTCGGCGTTCTGGTCATCGGGCTGACCGGCGGGCAACGCCGAGGCGTCGGGCCGAATACCCGTCGCCACCCGCCAGGCGAGCACGCCGACGAGCACCGACAACCCGGCGGCAAGCTGTGCTGTTGCCGTCAGGCCCAGGTGCTCAATCAGGAAGAAACCGGCCACCAGCACCCCGACCACGGCGCCGAGGGTATTGGCGGCGTAGAGCGTTGCAATACGCCGGCCGATGTGGGTATCGCGGATCACCACGCCCCGGTTCATAAAAGGCACCGTCGCGCCCAACAAGGTCGTGGGTACAATCAACATAAGCAGCGTAAGCAGGAAGCGCGCTGCCTGTAACAGGAAAAAATGCGCGTTAAGGATTTCGCTGAAGGGCCGCAGCACCAGGTCGAGCCGGTCGACAAAGGGCGTAACCATGAACGCGCTAATGCCGATACCGACTTCAATCAGTGCATACCCGATCAGCGGGCGCTTGAGCCGGTCACTGTATTTTCCGCCCAGCCACGACCCCAACGCCATGCCCAGGAAGTAAGCGGCCAGCACGGCGGCGATAGCAAACAGGTTAACGCCAAAAGCCAGCTGCAGCTTGCGCGCCCAGACGACCTGGTAAACCAGGCCGCTGATCCCCGAGAGCGCAAACAAAGCGACGAAGACCCGCTGTGGATCCTCCCCGGTCAAGGTCTTCTGCATAATTTCCCGCTCAGCGTCCCGACACGAAAAACTGCGCTCCGTTTACCATCAAGATGGTGGCTTCACATGGCTGGCTTTCAGCATATATAACACCGCCGCCTTCAACTCCGCATCACTGCAATTACGGCAGCCACCACGCGGCGGCATCAGCAGTTGTTTATAGCCGTGTATCGTATGCTGCATCAGCACGTCCATGCCTTGTTTGGCGCGCTGACCCCATTCGAGGTCATCGCCGGGCATGGGCGCGCCCTGGGTTGTTTTACTGTGGCAGGCGGAACAGCGATAGGCGTAGACCTGGGCGCCGGTACGTGGCGGGCCGGTATAAGGCTCGGGCGGCTGTCTCATTTCATCCCGGTAACCCTGCGTTCCTTTCAGTGATTTTGTTTTTTCGACAGTCTTGGTCGTGGCAGCAGGCAGATTACCGGCCAATGCCAGCAAAACCGCTATCGCCGATGCTTTCAGGTATCGTTTCATCAGGTATCTCCTACTTACACCAGGGTGTTTCGGGGTCGACGCTGTCCGGACGCGCCAGCCCCTCTTTAATGAGCGCCGCAGAAAGGCTGCCCTTGTCAGTCAACAGCGGCGAAACAGCTTCTGTGTCCGCGCTATTTTCCATACGCATATCTTGTATATAGACTTTTTTCGCGCTATTCAGAAAGTCTTTCATAAAGGGCAACACCTTGCCCGCCGCCTCACGTTCGCAGTCGTCGGAACGCGGCGTATCCTGAGCAAAGACCAGATGCGGCAGGCGGATCCCCAGTGTGCGGGTAAAACCTGCCGCATCGGTATCGAAGGTAACGACCACAATACCCGGCGCCTCAACCCGGTCGACCGTCACTTGCCGTTTGCCCGGATAGGGCGAAAAGCTCACAGCGGTCGCAAGTGTGGAACATAGCGAAACCAATAGCCCCGCCGTTATGCACCACCCTTTCCTCTTTATGTTTCTTCTCTCTGGCATCACATATCCTCCATAAGTTATTTGCCACTCAACGCTTCCGGTTTATTCCGGAACTTTTCCACCAGGGTATTCAGAACCTCCAGCATTTCTTCCTGGTTATGTACAAAAAAGGGGGCGGTTTTATAGCGACCATTGACAATGACAGCCGGCACGCCCCGAAGACCGAATTTAACTGTCATAACACGCGCTTCATTGACGGCAGCCTGAATCTTTTTCGACGCATAAAGCGCCAGCGCCTTGTCGCGCGGCACCCCGTGTTTTACAAAGAAGTCGATTACGGCAAACTCGTTATAAATCTGTTTCCCGTCCTTGTGAATCGCCTTGAACAACGCCGGGTGCAATTCGTCCAGGCGACCCAGTTCACGCGCCATGTAAAATGCGCGCGCCTGATCCGCCCAGCTCGGCCCGACGATAGCCGGTATACGCTGGAAATCGATATACGGCTTATCTTTCAACCAGCGCTGCATCTTCGGCTCCAGGGTATAACAGTGCGGACAGGCATAGAAAAACATCTCCACCACCTTCACCTTACCCTGTGGCTCGGTAACCGGCTGCGGGGGATCGATACGCTGATACTGTAAACCCTCCTGGAACTTTTCAACCGGTTCCGCCATCAGCCCCTGCCCGTAGAACACCAGTACGCACAGCGTCAACCACGCGATATAACGAGTTTGCTTCACAACGCCTCCTTTAAGCATTTCGCTGATCTCTTCATTTTTTTTCTGTACCACAGATAATACATCGCTGGTAGCAAAAGCATGGATACCAGTGGAGCGGTGACCATGCCGCCCACCATGGGCGCGGCGATACGTCGCATAACCTGTGAGCCTGCGCCACTGCCAAGCATAATCGGCATCAAGCCGGCGATGATCACGACGGCGGTCATCGCCTTGGGGCGAACCCGCAATACCGCGCCCTCGATCACTGCGCAACGCAGTTCTGCATCCGTTTTCGGTTGGTGACGATGAATGGCCTCGCGCAGGTACACCAGCATGACCACGCCAAACTCGGCCGCCACGCCGGCCAGCGCAATAAACCCGACCGCCACGGCTACCGACAGGTGATAGCTCAACCCCCACAGTAACCAGACACTGCCGACCAGCGCCAGCGGCACTGACAACATGACCATCAGCGCCTCACTCAAGGTACGGAAACTCAGGTACAGCAAAATCAGAATAATAAACAACGTCAGTGGCACAATATATTTGAGGCGTTCGGTGGCGCGTTGCAGGTATTGGTACTGGCCAACCCAGTGCAGCGTATAGCCCGCCGGCAGTTCCAGTTTCTGACTTAAGGCCTTGCGGGCAGCCGCTACATAGGAACCGATATCCCGGCCGTCGGTCGTCACATAAACCCAGCCGTTAATCCGCCCATTCTCGCTTTTGACCAGAGGTGGGCCATCGGCAACACGTACTTCCGCCAGATCCTGTAACTGGATTTGCGTATCCTCGGTCACCACTAACGGTAACTCTTTCAGTTTGGTGATGGAATCACGCCACTGCTGGGGGTAGCGCAGGTTCACCGGGTAGCGTTCACGGCCCTCGACAGTCCAGGTAATGTCCTGACCGGCGATGGCGATGTTTGCCGCCTCTTCAATCTCGGCAATACTCAGGCCGTAGTGCCCGGCGGCCTGGCGGTCGATATCGACATCGATATAGCGCGCACCGGCCGCACGATCCGACAGTACAGAACCCGTACCCGGCACCTGTTGTAACACCGCTTCCACCTGCTCGCCCAATGCCTGGATGCCCTTCAGATCGGGGCCGGCAATCTTGATGCCGACCGGCGTGTTGATGCCCGTCGACTGCATGTCGATGCGGGTCCGGATCGGCATTAACCAGGCATTGTGCAGACTGGGTACCTGCACACGGGCGTCCAGTTGATCACGGATTTTCGCCATGGTCATGCCGGGCCGCCACTGGCTGCGCGGCTTCAGGCGGATGACGCTTTCGATCATGGTCAGAGGCGCGGGGTCGGTGGCGGTGTCGGCGCGCCCGACTTTGCCGAATACGGACGCCACTTCCGGCACGGTTCGAATCAGGCGGTCGGTCTGTTGCAGAAGTTCGCGCGCCTTGCCGACGGAGATACCCGGCAGGGTGGTCGGCATATAGAGGAAATCTCCTTCATCCATTTCCGGCATGAACTCACTGCCCAACCGGCCCACCGGCCAGATCATGGTAAGCGTCATCAGACCCGCCAGACACAGGGTCATCCAGGGCCGATTCAGGGCCAGGCCGATCATCGGCCGGTAGATGCGAATCAGGAAACGGTTAACCGGGTTATGCTCTTCCGAACGCACGCTGCCGCGGATCAGGTAGGCCGCCAGCGCCGGCACCAGCGTTACCGACAGGCCGGCCGCGGCCGCCATGGCGTAGGTCTTGGTAAAGGCCAGTGGTGCGAACAGGCGGGCTTCCTGTCCCTCCAGCGTGAACACCGGCAGGA
>JALWRY010000479.1 GCA_027080445.1 Thiohalobacter sp.
GAGCACCGTACCCGCGTGATGGAGACGACCGTTGGTCGCGCCCTGTTGTCCGAAATTCTGCCGGAAGGTATTCCCTTCGAGGCGGTGGATCGCAACATGACCAAGAAGGCAATCTCCAGCATTATCAACCTGTGTTATCGCAATGTTGGCCTGAAGGCGACCGTCATCTTTGCCGATCAGCTGATGTATACCGGCTTTGCCTACGCCACTCGCGCCGCCGTGTCGTTCGGTATCGATGACATGGTTATTCCGGAGGTGAAAGCCAGTATCCTTGCCGAAGCGGAAAGTGAAGTTAAGGAAATCGAGAACCAGTACACCTCGGGGCTGGTGACGAACGGTGAGCGTTACAACAAGGTGGTTGATATCTGGTCACGCACCAACGATCAGGTGGCCAAGGCCATGATGGAAACTCTCGGTAAGGAGGTCGTTGTCAATGCCAAGGGTGAGAAGGTCAAGCAGGACTCCTTCAACTCGGTCTACATGATGGCCGACTCCGGCGCGCGTGGCTCCGCCGCGCAGATTCGCCAGCTGGCCGGTATGCGTGGCCTGATGGCCAAGCCGGATGGTTCGATCATCGAGACGCCGATCACGGCGAACTTCCGCGAAGGGCTTGACGTCCTGCAGTACTTTATCTCCACCCACGGCGCCCGCAAGGGTCTGGCCGATACGGCGCTCAAGACGGCAAACTCCGGTTACCTGACTCGTCGCCTCGTCGATGTGGCGCAGGATCTGGTGGTGACCGAAGTCGATTGCGGCACCGAGGAAGGCATGCTGATGACGCCACTGGTTGAAGGTGGTGACGTGGTGGAATCACTCAGTGAGCGTGTGCTGGGTCGTGTGACGGCGGCTGACACCTATGCACCGGGCACGGACGATGTCGTGGTGCCTGCCGGTACCTTGATCGACGAAAAATGGGTCGAGAAAATCGAGGAAGCCAGTATCGACGAGATCAAGGTGCGTTCGCCGATCTCCTGTGCAACCCGTTACGGTATCTGTTCCAAGTGTTACGGTCGTGACCTTGCGCGTGGGCACCAGGTCAACATCGGTGAAGCGATCGGCGTTATCGCGGCACAGTCGATTGGCGAGCCGGGTACACAGCTCACCATGCGTACCTTCCATATCGGTGGTGCGGCGAGTCGTGCGGCAACGGTCAATAATGTCGAGGTCAAGAACAGTGGTTCGCTGAAGTTACACAACATCAAGACCGTGACCGACAAGAACGGTAACCTCGTTGCCGTGTCGCGATCCGGTGAGATTGGCGTGGTCGATGAACACGGTCGTGAGCGTGAGCGTTACAAGGTGCCTTACGGCGCGGTTATTTCCGCCAATGAAGGTCAGTCGGTAGACGGTTGGCAGATTGTTGCCAGCTGGGATCCGCACACTCATCCGATCGTGACGGAAGTCGCCGGACGCGTACGCTTCATAGATTTCGTCGATGGCGTGTCGGTGCAGAAGCACACGGACGAAATTACCGGCCTGAGCAGCCTGATTGTCACCGATCCGAAACAGCGCGGTAGCCTTGGCAAGGATCTGCGCCCGATGGTGCAGTTGATCGATGACGAAGGTAACGAACTGAATATTCCGGGCACAACGTTTGCCGCACACTACTTCCTGCCGGCCGGCGCCATCGTCGCGCTGGATGACGGCTCGGAAGTCCAGGTGGGTGACGTGGTAGCGCGTATTCCGCAGGAGTCTTCCAAGACCCGTGATATCACCGGTGGTCTGCCCCGCGTTGCAGACCTGTTCGAGGCGCGCAAGCCGAAAGACCCGGCGATCCTGGCTGAGACCTCCGGTACGGTTGGTTTTGGTAAGGAAACCAAGGGTAAACAAAGACTTGTCATTGCCGAGCCGGATGGCGAGACCTACGAAGAGCTGATTCCCAAGTGGCGTCATATCTCGGTGTTCGAGGGCGAGCAGGTCACCAAGGGTGAAATGCTGGCTGACGGCGAGCCGAATCCGCACGATATACTGCGCCTGCTGGGCACCACGGTGATGGCGGAATACCTGGTCAAGGAAATCCAGGATGTATACCGCCTGCAGGGTGTGGGAATTAACGACAAGCACATCGAGGTCATCATTCGCCAGATGTTGCGCAAGATCGAAATCGTCGATCCCGGCGATTCGAAGTTCCTGCGCGGCGAGCAGGCCGACAAGGCTCGTGTGCTGGATGAAAACGAGAAGCTGGAAGCCGAGGGCAAGCAACCGGCCAAATGGACGCCGATGTTGCTGGGCATCACCAAGGCTTCGCTGGCGACCGAGTCGTTCGTGTCTGCCGCGTCGTTCCAGGAAACCACGCGTGTTCTGACCGAAGCATCGGTTCGGGGTTTACGCGACGAACTGCGGGGACTCAAGGAAAATGTCATTGTCGGACGCCTGATTCCGGCGGGTACCGGTCTGGCGCACCACCTCGAACGGCGACGCCAGCGCCAGGGTCTCTCGGTGGAAGATGTGCTGGAAGCCCGGCCCGCCAGCGAAGCCTCTTCCGATGATGAAACCACACCGGTGACGGAAGGTTGACGATCTGATCGTCAGGCGGCCGGGAAGCGGCGCATGCCCCGGCTACATCGATATTTTTGCTTGACAGGCTCGGGCGGAATACCTAAAATGCGCCTCCTTCGACAGGCC
>JALWRY010000480.1 GCA_027080445.1 Thiohalobacter sp.
GCGGGAACTTCGACACCGCCTCGGCAATGGCCTTGATGTGCGGCGGGGTGGTGCCGCAGCAACCGCCGATGATGTTCAGGAAACCGCTCTCGGCCCATTCGCCGAGTTCCCTGGCCATGTCTTCGGGGGACTCGTCGTATTCACCGAATTCATTCGGCAACCCGGCGTTGGGATGCGCGTTGACGTAGCAGTCGGCGGTGCCGGCCAGTTCTTCGACGTACTGGCGTAACTGTTTGGCGCCCAGCGCGCAGTTGAAGCCGATGGAAATCGGGTTGACGTGGCGCATGGAGTTGAAGAACGCTTCCGCTGTCTGGCCGGACAGGGTGCGGCCGGAGGCATCGGTGATGGTGCCGGAGATCATCACCGGGCGTTCGTTGCCCGAGTCTTCAAAGTAAGTCTTGACGGCAAAGGCGGCGGCCTTGGCGTTGAGGGTGTCGAAGATGGTTTCAATCAGGATGATGTCGGCGCCGCCCTCGACCAGTGCGCGCGTAGCTTCGTAGTAGGTCTCTTTCAGGGCGTCGAAGGTGACGTTGCGGAAGCCCGGGTTGTTGACGTCCGGTGACAGCGACGCGGTGCGGTTGGTTGGGCCGAGTACGCCGGCAACAAACCGCGGCTTGTCGAGGCTGGAAAATTCGTCCGCCGCTTCGCGCGCCAGCCGGGCGGCGGCGTAGTTCAGTTCAAAGACCAGGTCTTCCTGCTGGTAGTCGGCCAGCGAGATCGAGGTCGAGTTGAAGGTGTTGGTCTCGACAATGTCCGCACCGGCTTCGAGGTAGGCCTTGTGGATGTCCTTGATGATCTGCGGCTGGGTCAGCGACAGCAGGTCGTTGTTGCCCTTCAGGTCGCACGGCCAGTCCTTGAATCGCTCACCGCGGTAGCCGGCTTCGTCCAGCTGGTAGCGCTGGATCATGGTGCCCATGGCCCCGTCCAGGATGAGGATGCGTTCTTCGAGAAGTTGTTTTAGTGTTTTCATAGACTTGGCTTGAGGCTTGGTTTGGTGCATTGTACCAGTTTCGGGCGTGGATTAGCAGGAACGGGGCAGGGGATGTTGAAACGAATTGCTACCGGGTGCGGCCTGGTGTGGCGGGCAGGCCTTCTGGTACTGGCGCTGGGGTATAGCGCCCAGGCCGCGTCGGCGACGCCCGCGTCGCAGCAACCGCCGAGCCTGCGCTACGAAGACGACCAGATCTCGGTACGCCTGGTGATGCGCACCCCTGACCAGCTCGCCGCCTTCTACCTTGGGCGCGAGTTCAACCGGGCGGCCATCGACCAGATTCTGGCGACCTGCTTTGTCACCCCCATTGTCCACAACAAGACCCTGGATGTCCTCTGGCTGGAACTGGACGCCTGGCAGTTCAGCCGGGATGGCAAGCCGATTGCCCGGATCAAGCGGGACTACTGGCCGGACAAGTGGCGCGAATCGGGCCTGTCGCAGGCGCATCAGTCAACCTTTGGCTGGACCTTGATGCCGGAGGTGCGCGACCTGCGCCTGGATGAAAGCGTGGGGGGCAGTGTGGTCATTCCCCGGCAGACCCGGCCGTTTCGCCTGACCATGCACTTCCACACCGGCGCGGACCAACGTGGCCCGGTAAAAACCGTTGTCTTCGAGGAGGTGAAATGCGTGTCCCGCTAAACCTTGTCCGCCACCTGCTGTGCGTCGGTCTGCTGCTGCTCGCCTTGCCGTTGGCCGCCGTTGAACTACCCAAAGGCATTCTCACCCTGGACGGTCGCGCCGCACCGCCGCTGGCGCTGAAGAATATCGACGGGGAAAGCTGGGATATTGCCGATGCCCGTGGTCACTGGGTATTCGTGCATTTCTGGGGCAGTTGGTGTGGACCCTGCCGACGGGAAATGCCGACCATCCAGGCGGTGTTCCCGCAGTTCGACCCGAAGCAGCTGGAGATTGTGCTGATCAATGTGGCGGAAAGTGAAGATACCGTGTTCAGCTTTCTTGCCGGGGTGGCGCCGGATATCACCCCGTTGATGGATAGCGACGGACTGGCGGCGGAACGCTGGCAACCACGGGGCTTGCCGGCAACGTTTTTTGTCGATCCTGAAGGTAAGTTGCGCTACCTGGCACTGGGCGGCCGTCCCTGGAATACGCCGGCCTATCTCAATTTCCTGAAACAGCTGGTTCAGCCCTGAGCGCATGTTCGCTGTGCTACGCACTCTTGTCCTGGGCCTGGTCCTCGGTCTGTTACCAGGCTGTACCCTGCGCACGGCGCAAACGCCGGATCAAGTCTCGTTCAATGTTATGGAACTCACCATCGACGGGGCGCAGCAGGCGATTCGAACGCACCGCATCAATTGTGAACAACTGACCCGGCGCTATATCCGGCGTATTCGCACCTACGACCAGCCCACTCACCTGAACGCCATTATCCTGTTCAACCCGAATGCCATCGAACGTGCAAAACGCCTGGACCGGGACTATGCCGCGACCGGCCACATGAAACGCCTGCATTGCATCCCGGTCATTCTCAAGGACAACTTCGACACCGCCGATCTGCCGACACAAGCCGGTTCGATCGCCCTGCAGGACGCGCCCAACCCGCCGGACGATGCCTTTCTGGTAAAACGCCTGCGCGCGCAGGACGCGATTGTGATTGCCAAATCGAACAT
>JALWRY010000481.1 GCA_027080445.1 Thiohalobacter sp.
GGCGCCGTGTTCCATTTGTTACAGGCCAGCCTGGGTCTGGTGTTCTCGCCCGAGAAACCGCAACTGCGCTTCTACCACCCGCAACTGCCCGACTACCTGGACCGGCTGGAGATCACCAACCTGCGCGTCGCCGACGGCGTCATCGACCTGGCCTTCCGCCGCCATCCGCGCGATGTGGGTATCAACGTATTGCACAAGGAAGGGGATGTCGAGATCGCGGTTATCGTTTAATCCGTCAGAAGCTGTTTAACCCGCCTGACCTGTTCGGCCGTGACCAAACGGGCATCGTGGTTGCCCCAGGCATTACGTTCATAGTTGATGACATCGGCGATTGACAGGTCATCCAGCGAGGCGCCGAATGCCGGCATGCGTCCATTGTTTCCACCGTGAATTACTTTGGCGATATGTATGTTCACCGGTCCGGTGACCACGGTGCTGCCTTTAAGCGCAGGCGCGCCCAGCGTCATCTGTCCCTGGCCGGAGCTTAAATGGCAGGCGGCGCATTTTTGTCGATAGAGCCGGTACCCGTGTTCCAGTTTCCGGATTTGTGCCGGCCGCCACACAGACGTATCCCAGCGCGCTGCCGCGGCCTGTTCGCTGTCCTGGTGACCGCAAGCGGCCTGCAGGCCGCTTGCCAGGAGTATGGATATAAACTTCAGTTTCATGGGTTCGAGGTCATTTTCCGTACAGGATGATCATCCCTTATCTGATAGAAAACACAAATAAATTAAAATAGCTAATACCTATTAGAATTATTCTAGTAATTAATTGGATTTATAATTTAGTTTCTCCTAAATTACTAATCAACCCTGGCTGCACACTCGCCAGTCATAGAGTAAACCTGACAGGAGTAATTCAAATGACCGATACCACTGAAATGCACATGCCCCGCCTCAACGAACCGGCGCCGGACTTCAATGCAGTAACCACACAGGGCCCAAAAACATTGGGCGATTACAAGGGGAAATGGCTGGTGCTGTTCTCTCACCCGGCTGATTTTACACCGGTATGTACGACGGAATTTATGGCTTTTGCAAAACGGTACGATGAATTCCGTAAGATCAACACGGAACTGCTTGGTCTGTCGATCGACAGCCATTTTTCACACCTTGCATGGATACGCAACATCAAGGAAAAATTCGGCGTGGATATTCCGTTCCCGATCATCGCTGACCTCGATATGAATGTCGCCAGGACTTATGGCATGATTCACCCCGGTGCGGCAGATACATCCGCTGTGCGTGCCACATTTATCATCGATGACAAGGGTGTGTTACGTGCGATGGTCTACTACCCCATGACCAACGGGCGTTCAATTGATGAGTTTATCCGCCTGGTTACTGCCTTGCAGACATCCGACGCCAATGGTGTCGCGACTCCGGAAGGTTGGCAGCCGGGGGACAAGGTCATTGTCCCGCCACCCGCGACTACTGATGCGGCGCAGGCGCGTCTCGGCGAGGGGCATGAATGTGTAGACTGGTACTTCTGCAAGAAGGCGCTGTAAAAAATACTGTCCGTTGTCCGGCCGGTGGGTGGAGATTTCCACTGGCCGGAACAAGCTGATAGTCTCTGCCCTGAATCTGTCCGGTGCGCGTGACAGACTGTATTAAGGGACTTGCTGTATGGCCGTAAAACGTTTCAGTTTTCTCAATTTTCTCATCCGCTTTGTCATGGCGTTGATCCTGGTGTTCGGTACCTATAACCCCTCTGGCTGGTCCTGGTATCACTGGGTCACGCAGGCGCCGGACAAGATCGACCCGTTGCTGATTTTTGCCGGCGTGGTGCTGTTGATCGGTTGGGTGATTTACCTGCGCGCCACGCTGCGCTCGCTGGGTGAGATTGGCACCATCCTTGCGGTGGCATTTTTTGCCGCGCTGACCTGGGTGATGATCGACTACGGTCTGCTGTCACTGGATAGCCCCACGGTTTTTACCTGGGTGATACTCAGTATGCTGTCGGCCATCATGGCCACGGGTATGTCCTGGTCACATATTCGCCGGCGCATGTCCGGGCAGCTGGATGTGGATGGTGTCGAGGAAGACTGAATAAAAAGGGTACTGACCCCTTTTAAGTGAATTGAACGGGAATGGATGAAGATATTTACTGGATGAGGCGTGCGCTGTCGTTGGCGCAGCGGGCGGCGGCAGAAGATGATGAAGTGCCGGTCGGTGCCGTGGTCGTACGCGATGGTGAGATGCTTGGTCAGGGCTGGAACCGACCCATCTCCACCAACGATCCCACTGCGCATGCTGAAGTTGTGGCATTGCGTGATGCGGCCGAACACGAAGGCAACTACCGGCTGACTGGCGCCACCCTGTACGTTACCCTGGAGCCCTGCCTGATGTGCGCCGGTGCGATGATACATGCGCGTATCGGCCGTCTTGTGTTTGCGGCCAGCGATCCCAAACGGGGCGCTGTCAACAGTACTTCGCACGCCTTTGAAACACAGGGATTGAATCACCACATCGAGGTAGAGGGCGGCGTGCTGGCGGCGGAGTGTGCACAGGTATTACAGGACTTTTTTCGGGTACGTCGCGGGAGTTGAAAATCCCCGTATCACTGGTTCAATAGCCTGGTGGACAAGATGTCTGCCAGGCTATACCGGTACAATTGAATTGCCATTTACTGCATCTGTTTCACGGAGGAAACCATGCGTACTTTTCCCGGCCCCGCCCTGGCAACCGTACTTTCCCTTGTCATGGTAATGACGCCCGCCGCGCACGCCAGTGTGTATCGCTGTATCGGCAAAGAGGGGCGTATCAGTTACCAGCAGATTCGCTGTCATAGTGAAGCCAGACCCATGCGCCTGAAGGACAGGCAACGCGGTTTGTCCGCCTTGCGTCCAGGTGAAAAAGCCTTGCTGAAGTACTACCGTAAAAAAGATGCTGAACGCTATCGCAAGCATCGGGGCAGGGAGCGGAAGTCGACCCGGGACGCCAGGATGTGCCTGGATCGAAAAAAACAGCTGGAAGTTGTTCGGGCAAAGTTGCGTCATGGCTACACGCTGAAGGAAGACGCCGCCCTGCACCACAAGCGCGATGCTGCACAAGCCTACCTGCGGAAGTTTTGCTCCTGAGTCGGGTGGAATCGCGGGGTGAGGTGGAACAAGCCGGGCCGGTGCGGCGTCATACCCGGTAAGTTATTGAAAACAGGTATGCCCATGTTTGAGTTTCCCCGTACGCTATCGCTGCTTGTTCTGCTGGTTTCGCTGCTTTGCCCGGGTCTGGCGGCCAGTGCAGGTGCGACGACTTATGCCCCCACCCAAGTCGATATGACCTTGAAGCAAGTCTCGCCACACGTCTACTTTGTGCAGGGCAAGGCCGGTATCGCGACCGATAATGAAGGTTTTATCTCCAATGCCGGTGTGGTCATCACGGACGCGGGGATTGTGCTCTTTGATAGCCTGGGTACACCTTCGCTGGCGAACAAACTGCTGGGACTGATCCGGCAAGTCAGCGACAGGCCGATCGTGCGTGTCGTGACCAGCCACTACCATGCCGATCATATTTACGGCTTGCAGGTGTTCGAGGATCTCGGTGCGGATATCTGGGCGCCCCTGGGAGCGGAAAACTACCTGCGTTCGGAGGGTGCTGCGGCGAGGCTGGAAGAACGTCGTCTGTCGCTGAGTCCCTGGGTCAATGATGATACCCGGCTGGTCGAGCCCGACCGTTACATCGACAAGCCGGAGGTTTTCACGCTGGGTGGTGTGAAGATGACAGTAGTGCCGGTTGGCGCCGCCCACTCTGATGGTGATATGACGCTCTATGTGGAACCGGATGGCGTGTTGTTCTCCGGCGATATTATTTTTGAAGGACGTGTCCCTTTTATGGGTGACGCCAATTCAAGGCACTGGCTGGAAGTGCTGGAACATATCGAGAAACGCAAGTTGACCGCGCTGGTGCCGGGCCACGGCGCGGCGGCGCGTGACCCGAACCGCGCCATTGCCGATACGCGTCACTACCTGGCCTACCTGCGCAAGGCCATGGGCGCCGCAGTCGAAGAGATGATCCCCTTCGACGAAGTGTATGACACCGTGGACTGGTCGCAGTTTGAGCATCTGCCGGCTTTTCGTGAGGCCAACCGGCGCAATGCCTTGCAGGTGTACCTGTCGATGGAAGCCGAGTCGTTCGACCAATAGCGCGGGAAAAGCCTTTCTTCCCTCAGGCCGATTTCCTGTGCCGGGATACGCCGATCAATCCCAGCAGGCCGGAAACAAACAACCAGGCGGCTGCCGGGACAGGAACAACCGAGGGTGTGACGCTGATAGCGCCGACATAAAACTGGTAGCCGTTGGAGACATCCGAATCCCCGAGGATATTCGGGTTGACGAAATCAAATGTCGTACCGGTCAGATCGGTGGAGAAGTGATGGGCAAGGTCGAAGCTTGTCATGGGCGCGCCGTCCACGCTCAGTTGAAAAATACCATCAAACGTATTGCCATGATAGCCATTGATAAAGGTGACGTCAGACAGTGAAACCGGCTGGCTGAAACTCAGGCGCAGCTGTTCGTCAAACGTGACGTTGTCATCGGAAGACGGGCCGCACTGGTCACCTGTGGTCAGTACCTTGCACACGCCAAGTCCGGCGTAGCCTGAATCCATATAGGCGTAATAGTCCAGTTTGCCATCAGCCGAGTGGCCGGTGGCATCCAGGGTAATGCCACCTTCGGTATCGGTAAAGGTGGTGTAGCCTTTTTCGTTTCCGTTTGCCAGGGACACGAAGTCAAAGGTGACTGCACTGGCCAGTGTAGAGCCAAACATCAGGGCAGTGGCTGTGCCAAGCGCCATGAGGCGGACCTTTTTTATTGGCCACGCGCGTACAACTGATCTGACAGGGTTTTCCATAATATCCTCCGGTGATGTTGTTATTTCGCCAGCGCCAGTGTGGGGCGCCTGTGGTGAGTGGAGCAGGTGGATTCGGTTGGCGAGGTTTCCAGTTTGCTTTCCAGCAGCGCGCTCAGGGTGTCGAGGTCAGCAAACGCCTGTTGCGTTTCCCGCTCGACCGATTCCAGCACGCCATTCACTCTTTGCGGGTCGGTACGGTCACGGCGATAGATGCGTACGATGTAATTTTCCACGTTGTTCTCCCGTAGTGCTTTGGGAGAGACTATGCGTGACAGGGACTTACAGGAGACTTACAGAAACGAATGAATGGGAAAAAAGTCCCTTGTCAGTGCCAGGGTGCTGGATTGACAGGAGGTGGGAGCGAACGGGGCTTGCCGTTCAGGAGGCGGTGGTGCGTGTTCTCAGCGACTGGTAAAGCGTGAAGGTGCGGAGTGAGGGTTGTATCTGGAGTTGCGCGGCAAGCTGCCTGCGGCACTGGTGGAAGGTATTTAATGCTTCGGCCAGATTCCCGGTATCACGGTAGCAGACGATAAGGCGCTGGTAGAGGGTTTCGCCAACGGGTTCGATCTCCAGGCCTTTCTGGTACAGGCGGATCGCTTGCGCCCACTCATTGTGGTGTTGCCAGACCTTGCCGGCATCGAGGATATGCCGCAGCAGTTTGCTGCGCAGGCGTTCGCGCAGGGAAAGCATCCACGGGCGTACGGCTTCGCGCTCCAGGAAAGCGCTCTGGTAGAGGGTCAGCAAACGCTCGCTATAACGTGATAACTGGCGCAGTACAGCCGGGTCAGTTGAACGTGCAAGCAGGCGTTCACAGTGATTGATGGTGCGCTCAAACGCCCAGACATCGACCCACGCCATCTGGCTGTTGAGTGTGAGCCGGCGGTCGTTCAACAGAAACAGTTCTTTCATGCCGAACAGCCGGCGCAAGCGGTGCAGGGTGACATCAAAGGTGTTTTGCGCCTTGTCACCGTCGGTATCCGGCCAGAGAGCGGCCGCCAGGGTTTCGCTATGCACCTCACGTCCGCCCAGTGCAATCAGGGCTTGCAGGAGTTCGAAGGGTTTGTGCCGGCGCTGTTGTGTCAGCGTTACCGGCTGGTGATGCGCCTGCACGGCAAAACGCCCGAGCGTATGAATACGCACTGGCGGTTCGTGATGGCGTTCAGCCGGTTCACGGCTCCAGCCGCTGACCGGGTGGCGCTGGTGGAGCCGCTGGATATGACGGCTTTCCAGGTTAATGCCCATGGTCTCGCTTCCCCCGACGCAGTGCGTCGATGCCGGATCCGCATAATGGTTGAAAAAATTCGCGGTCTGCCGACGGTTGTTTCTTGTTATTTTTATATTAACGTTTTAATAATAAACGGATTATTTCCATTCATCCGTTCTGGTGAGCGAAGATTCTGCTCACGATCTCCTTTTTAGGCGGTTTTTTGCTCAATTGCAACCGCCTGGTGTGGACATTTTGTCACTTATCCGGTGTTACGCATGCCGCTGGCAATGGCGTTGATCGACCTCAGCAACGGTTCCATCCAGCGTTCGTGTTCACTTTCATCGATGTTGTCACGACGTACCCGGCCCAGCAGGGTGACCTGGATGTGATTGAGCGGGTCCAGGTAAGGGTCGCGACGTGACAATGACAGTGCCAGTGCAGGTGTATCCTCGAGCAGGCAGCGAATGCCCGATACCCGGGTAACCATCGCCAGCGTCCGGTCGTGCTCCTCGCGAATTTTCCGGTAGATGGCCTGAGCCTGTTGCGGGTGTTCGCTCAGTGACACGTACTGTCTGGCGATATCCATTTCCGCCTTGGCCAGTGACATCTGGGTATTACTGAGAATGGCGCGGAAGTAGGGCCAGTCGCGGTATAGCGCACGGAGTTTCTCCAGGTTTGTTTCATCGCCGCCGGTAAAACTGTGCAGGGCATGGCCGATGCCGTACCAGGCCGGCAGGGTATGGCGGGACTGCGCCCAGCCAAACACCCAGGGGATGGCGCGGATAGAGCTTTTGGAACGGTCCTGTTGTTTGCGGTGGCTGGGGCGGGAACCGATATTGAGCAGACCGATTTCCGTGACCGGCGTACATTCGTAGAAGTAATCCAGCAACCCCTCGGTGTGATCGATCAGGCCGCGGTAGGCCGCTTCCCCGTCGCGCGCCAGTTGCAGCATGATGTCGGCGTATTCGCTGTCGTCGATCTTTTGCGCCTGCACCAGGTGGCGGCTGGCCTTGAGCAGGCCGGTGACCCCCATCGACAGTTCATAGACCGCTGTTTCCTCGTTACTGTATTTATAGGAAAGCACCTCGCCCTGCTCGGTAAACTTGACCTGGCCATGCACCGTGCCGGCCGGTTGCGAGAGTATGGCCTCGTGGGTCGGGCCGCCGCCACGGCCCAGCGTGCCGCCGCGGCCGTGGAACAGGCGGCATTCCACGCCATGACTGTCGGCGATGCGGATGATCTTCTGTTGTGCCTTGTACAGGCTCCAGCCGGAGGCGAGGATGCCGCCATCCTTGCAGGAGTCGGAGTAGCCCAGCATGATTTCCTGGCGGTTGCCCGAGGCTTTCAGCAGCTCAACGTACACCGGCTCGTCGAGCAGGCGAGTCATGACGTCTTCGATGTGGGTCAGGTCTTCGATGGTCTCGAACAGCGGGCTGATCTCGATATGACAGAACCACTCACCGTCACGCCTGCCCGCCAGTCCGCACAAAACAGCCAGCCACATCAGTTCCAGCACATGGCTGGCGCAATGCGTCATGGAGATCACGTAGGTACCGAAGGCCCGGGCGCTGACTTCATCGCGCATGTTGACCATGACATCGAGTACCTGCAGGGTTTCCTGCGTGGCTTCGCTGAGCGTGTTGCGGTCGATAGCGGGGGCGGGCTCGCTGATCCGCTTGCACAGCTGAGCGATGCGTGCGTTTTCGTCCAGTGCGGCATAGTCGAGGTTCGGGTCAAGCGTTGACAGCAATTCGGCAACCGCCTCGCTGTGGCGGGTCGATTCCTGGCGGATATCGAGGTGCAGCAGGAAGAAGCCAAAGGTTTCCACCAGGCGCATCAGGTCCAGCAGGTCTGTGCGGGCAATGGCCTCGTCGCCGTGTGAAACCAGCGAGTCGCGAATCAGGCGCAGGTCGGCAAGAAATTCCTGTTCGTCGCGGTAACGCCAGGGGTAGTCGTTTTCATCGGCCTGTTGCGGGTTGTCCAGGCGCGCACGGGTGAGATCGAGGTTATGGTGCAGGCGGTTATGCATGATAAACAGCTTGCGCCGGTAAGGTTCGTGCGAAAAGTGGTTGGGGTGCTCGCCGGAAATGCCCGGCCAGCGCGCGGTATCTTCCTCCATACGGCGAATGAATTCGGGACCGGGTTCAATCAGCCGGCTGGAGTGAGTGAGTTTGCTGCGCAGGTCTTCCACCCGGCGCAGGTATTCGCATAACACTTCGCTCATGTGCTGGCGTAGTGCGTATTCGGTGGTAGCTGGTTTGACGAAGGGGTTGCCGTCGCGATCGCCGCCGATCCAGGAACCGAATTGCAGCAGGCTCGGAAGGTTTATATGGGTTTTCCTGCCGTACACCCGTTGTATCGACTGGTCGAGGTAACGGTAGACGCGTGGTACGGCATTGAACAGGCACTCGCGGAAATAGAACAGGCCGTTGCGGATTTCATCCTCGACGGTTGGTTTGTGGACACGGACTTCGTCGGTTTTCCACAGCACCTGGATCTGGTTACGCAGGTCATCGATCACCAGTTCCCGTTCCATCTTGCCCATGCGCGGACCATCGAGTTTTTCTGCGGTCAGGAAAATACCGCGTAGTGCGTGCATGACCGCACGACGCTTGGATTCCGTCGGGTGTGCGGTAAATACCGGCAGGTAAAGCGTGCGGTCGAGCAACGACTGGAGTTGTTCGGCACTGATGTCCTGTTCGCTGAATTCGCGCAGGGTGTGGTCGAACGATCCACGCCATAACGGCCCACCCTGACGGACGTGGCGGCGGCGTTCCTTGTGCTGGAAGGCTTCCTCGGCAATATTGACCAGGCTGAAGTACAGGTTGAATGCGCGCACCACGTGGCTGAGTGTGTCAGGGTCAAGCTGGTCGATTTTTTTTGCCAGCCGGGCGCGCAGTGCCGGGTTGTCTTCCTTGCGCAAGCGGATATAGCCCTTGCGCAGGGTCTCGACCGCCCCGAGTACATCCTGCCCCGCCTGCGCGGCCAGTACCTCGCCGAGCAGGTTCCCGAACAGTCGGACGCGGGAACGCAGCTCCTTGTCGCGGGGCGGGGGGGTGATCTCTGACAGTGCTGGCATAGGATTACTACTTTGTTAAATAAGGGTTTTTATACGCCTTGACAGGGCGGGTGCCGGAAAAGGCGCGCCATTATACCCTGTTACACTGTTTCGTGAGCGTGCTGATGATAGTTAATATAAAACAGTGGCTTAGCTTGTTTCCGGGGCGTCGTGCCTGTGTCAGAATGGGGGGCACGGAAACACGTAGCGGAGCCGGGTTTTGAGCAACGAAAAAATGTCCAGCCGGGAGCTGGGGCTGGTGCTGGCGCAGCAGCTACTGGGCGTGGACGACCTGCATTATGGTCTGTGGGACGACGACCTGCCACTGACCTTCTCCAACCTGGCCGAGGCGCAGCAGCGTTATTCGAACCTGATACTGGAAGCCTTGCCGCCACCGGAAGAAGGCGGGAAGAAAGTACTCGATATCGGCTGTGGCACCGGTCACCTGCTGACACAACTGCTGGCGCGGGGCTATGCGGCAGACGGTCTTGTGCCGGCGCCGAAACTGGCGGAGCAGGTGCGCAGGCGCCTCGCGGAAGAGGCTGATCAGGAGAGAAAACCTGCCCGCCTGTTCGAATGTGCTTTCGAGCAGTTCCCCGTGCAGGCACATCCCGGTTATTACGATGCAGCCCTGTTCAGCGAGAGCTTCCAGTACATCCCCATGTCAGCCTCCCTGCCGATCCTGGCGCAGATTGTCAGGCCGGGTGGACAGGTCGTGATCTGCGATTTCTTCCAGACCGAACACGCGGGCGATGGCGGCCCCGGTGATCGAAGTTTTGGCGGCGGACACAGGATGCAGGCGTTTTACACGGAACTGGAAAGGTACCCGTTTGCCTTGTTACAGGATGTGGATATTACCCGCCAGGTCAGCCCGAATATCCGCCTGCTGGATGAAACCCTGATGCACAAGCTGTTGCCGGCAGGGCAGACGCTGAATCGTTATCTGTCGACAAACTACGCGACCAGCTGGCGAATCATCCGTGCGCTGTTCCGGACCGTGTTTCGCAAGAAGCTGGAAAAACAGAAATATAAATATTTCTCCGGTCACCGCACCCAGGCGGTGTTCGAGCGTTACAAGACTTACCGTTTGCTGGTGTTAAAACGCGAAACCAGTTCGTGATAGAGGTCCAGGTAGGCGGCCGCGCTGCGTGTCCAGGAAAAGTCCTGATGCATACCGGTTTGTACCAGCTGTTTCCAGCGCTGCGGTTCGGCATAGAGGGCAAGAGCGCGGTCGATGGCGTCGAGCAGGGGGCGGGC
>JALWRY010000482.1 GCA_027080445.1 Thiohalobacter sp.
AAGGAATACAGGGGGAAGGGGTGGAAACGCTGCGGGAAACATTGCGGCGGGTGTTCGGTTACGACAGTTTTCGCGCCGATCAGCAGGCCATTATCGAGGCGCTGATACGCGGCGAGGATGCGTTTGTCCTGATGCCCACCGGCGGGGGGAAATCGCTGTGCTACCAGTTGCCGGCGCTGCGCCGACAGGGTGTCGGTATTGTCGTCTCACCGCTGATTTCACTCATGAAGGACCAGGTTGACGCACTCTGCGCCAATGGCGTGTCAGCGGCGTTCTACAATTCTTCACTGGCTTCAGACGATGCGCGTCAGGTACTGGCCAGGATGCATGCCGACGAACTCGACCTGCTCTACATCGCGCCGGAACGGCTGGTATCCGGGGATTTCCTGCAACGCCTGGCCGATATCGATATCGCCCTGTTTGCCATTGATGAAGCCCACTGCGTGTCGCAATGGGGGCATGACTTCCGACCGGAGTATGTTCAACTCGGGCAACTGCGTCACCGCTTCCCCGATGTGCCGCTGGTCGCCCTGACCGCCACCGCAGATCCGCAGACGCGTGAGGATATTGTTCAGCAGCTTGGTCTGAAGCGGGCACAGCGTTACGTGGCCAGTTTTGACCGCCCGAATATCCGTTACACCGTGCTGGACAAGCACAAACCCTTTGACCAGTTGATGCAGTTCCTGGAGGGCCGTCGTGACGAGTCCGGTATTGTCTACGCCTTGTCGCGCAAGCGTGTCGAAGAGGTCGCGGAGAAACTGTTTGAAGCCGGTATCAATGCCGATGCCTATCACGCCGGTTTGCCTCCCGCACACCGGGCTGATGTCCAGGAACGTTTTCTGCGGGATGACTTGCAGGTGGTCGTGGCGACGGTGGCTTTTGGTATGGGTATCGACAAGCCCAATGTACGTTTTGTCGTGCATTACGATATGCCGAAACACATCGAAGGCTACTACCAGGAGACCGGCCGTGCCGGCCGTGATGGTCTGCCTTCGGAGGCCCTCCTGCTCTACGGTGCACAGGATGTCGTGACGGCACGGCGCCTGGTGGAGGGCAATGCCAATCCTGAACAGCGGCGTATCGAAATACACAAGCTCAATGCCATGACCGGTTTCGCCGAAAGCCTGACCTGCCGGCGGCGTGTGCTGCTGGGCTATTTCGGTGAACGGCAGGTGGAAGACTGTGGTAACTGCGATGTCTGTCTCAATCCGCCGGAGCGTTTCGATGCTACTGAAGATGCCCGCAAGGCGCTGTCCTGCGTGTACCGGGTCGGCCAGCGTTTCGGCGTCAAGCATGTTGTCGACGTATTGCGCGGCGCCGACACCGAACGCCTGCGCAGCCTGGGTCACCAGCAACTCTCGACCTGGGGCATCGGCGCCCATCACAGCGAACAGGAATGGATGTCGATCATTCGCCAGTTGATTCACCACGGTTACCTGATCCAGGACATTGCTGCGTATTCGGTGTTGAAACTGACCGATGCCGCACGGCCGCTGCTGCGTGGCGAGGTGGAACTGGAACTTGCCCTGCCGCGTATCAAGGCAAAGACGAAGAAAAAACCCAAAGCGGCGCGTGAGGCCGGACCCTACGACGAGGCCCTGTTCGATCATTTGCGTGCATTGCGCAAACGACTGTCGGACGAACAGGGTGTGCCGCCCTATATCGTGTTTGGCGACGCCACCCTGATCCAGATGGCAGCGCTTCGTCCGCTGGACGAGGAACAGCTGCTGGCGGTATCCGGTGTCGGGCAGGCCAAGCTGGAAAAGTATGGACGGGATTTTCTCGATGCGATTACCGAATACAGTCTGACGACGCCTGCGCAGCGGTCGTGAACGGGATATTCCGGTAAGCTGTACCGATACAGGATAAAGGGGCGGATGATGACCGACATCAACAGCGCATTTACCGGCAATATCCCGGAAAACTATGACCGTTACCTCGGCCCGATGTTTTTCCATTGTTGTGCGGAGGACCTTGCCGCACGCGTTGCCGCGCAGCCGGCGCAGCGGGTATTGGAAATTGCAGCCGGTACAGGGATCGCAACGCGTGTCATGCGTACGCATTTACCGGCGCAGACGCACATCACCGCCACCGACCTGAACGGCGATATGCTCCGGCACGCGGAACTGAAATTTTCACCGCAGGACAACATCGACTTCCAGGTGGCGGATGCCATGCAACTGCCGTTCGAGGATGCGCAGTTTGACGTGGTGGTCTGCCAGTTCGGCTTCATGTTCTGCCCGGACAAGATTCAGGCCTTTCGTGAAGCGCGTCGCGTACTCGCGCCGGGTGGCCGCCTGTTGTTCAGTGTCTGGGATGCCCTGGCGCACAACCCGTTGCCGCGTACTACCAATGAGATTCTTGCGGCATTTTTCGACGGCGATGCCCCCCTGTTTATGTATGCGCCGTTTTCGTATCACGACCCGGTCCTGATTCGTGAGGATATGGCAAGTGCCGGTTTCGACGAGGTAGTTTTCACCCGGCTGGACGGTGAATGCGTATTTGCCGAACCGCGGCACGCGGCCCTGGGTATGGTGACGGGCTCACCGTTGCGGGTCGAGATCGAGCAACGTGGTGATGCGGCGATTGATGCGGTGGTGGATCG
>JALWRY010000483.1 GCA_027080445.1 Thiohalobacter sp.
TCTACAGAAAGTCTGACATCTGGTATAGCCAGAATTATAGCTATCCCCGTTTAACATTATCCTTCCTGTCCCCATAAAATGCCCAACGCCTATAAATTAGCCGACCCACCAAGCATACCCCACAAAACCCGATTTATGCAGCGAAAATCAGTTGACCCACAAGCCCCCGCTCCGCAACATTCGCCTTCATGAAATCAACAACCAACCAGGTCCGCATCATCGCCGGCCGCTGGCGCGGCAGCAAGCTGATCTTCCCGGATGCTGATGGTTTGCGTCCCACATCCGACCGCATCCGCGAAACCCTGTTCAACTGGGTCGCCAGTATGCTGCCCGGGTCACGTTGCCTGGATATGTTCGCCGGCAGCGGCGCGCTGGGTTTCGAGGCGGCGTCGCGCGGGGCATCGCGTGTGGTCCTGCTCGAACACAACCCGCAGGCGGTAAAAGCGTTGCAGGCAAACCGGGACCGGCTCGATGATGGCGTCATTGAAATTCACTCCACCGATGCAAGCGACTGGTTGAAGCGCTGTGACACACCCTTCGACCTGGTGTTTCTTGACCCCCCGTTTTCGGACCGCGGCCTGTTGGTCGACAGTGTGGACCAGCTGGCTGCGCAGGATTGCGTCAAACCGGGCGGGCGGGTCTACCTGGAACTGCCCCGGCAGGCGGCGCTGCCGGATTTGCCCGATGACTGGGTGCAGGAGAAGGCGAAAGCGGCCGGCCAGGTGCGTTATTACCTGTTTCGCCGCCAGGCCGGGCTTGTGTGAGTGCGCGGTTATGCGTAGATTTCACCGCAAGGATTCCTTGACCGTCGCTTGGACAGGCTTACGATGCAGATAGCGGTTTACCCGGGTACTTTCGACCCGATCACCAATGGCCACACGGACCTGATCGATCGTGCGGCGCGTCGTTTCGGCCGGGTGATCGTGGCGGTGCATGAAAACAGCGGCAAGCAGCCGGCGCTGGACTGGAGCGAGCGCATCGCGCTGGCGCGCTCGGTGCTCGACGGGCACGATAATGTGGTCGTGGAGGGGTTCAACGGCCTGCTGGTGGATTTTGCGCGCAGCCGCGAGGCGGGGGTGATCCTGCGCGGCCTGCGCGCGGTGTCGGATTTTGAATACGAATTCCAGCTGGCGAGCATGAATCGCCAGCTGGCGCCGGAAATCGAGACCCTGTTCATGACGCCCGATGAGCACTATGCCTATGTCTCGTCGAGCCTGGTGCGTGAAATCGCGGCGCTGGGCGGGGACGTTACCCCCTTTGTCAGTGGGGAAGTTGTAGCTGCATTGAAGCGCCGATTGAGATAATATTAAACAATACTTATATTGAAGTCGGCTTTTCCTGGAGGTCGCTATGGCGCTGATGATCACTGACGAATGCATCAACTGTGATGTGTGCGAACCGGAATGCCCGAATGGCGCGATCAGCCAGGGTGACGAGATCTATGTGATTGATCCCGATTTATGCACGGAGTGTGTGGGGCATTACGAGACCTCGCAGTGCGTGGAGGTCTGCCCGGTCGACTGTATCCCGTTCAACCCGGACTATAAGGAAAGCAAGGAAGAGCTTCTGGAGAAATACCACCGCCTGACCGGTGAAACGGCGTGATCGGCACACGCGCAGGCAACCCTGTCAGAAGGCTCCTTGATGGAGCCTTTTTACTGTCCGCGTGGTTACTGCTGGCGCCCCTGTCCGCGTCAGCCGCTGACACGGCGCCACCACCACACCCGGCCGCACAGGCGATTGCCTCGGCTCACCCGCTGGCTACGCAGGCGGGCATGCAGGTGCTGGACGCCGGTGGTAATGCGTTTGATGCGGCGGTGGCGGTCAGTGCTGCGCTGGCGGTGGTGGAGCCGTACAGTTCCGGGATCGGTGGCGGGGGTTTCTGGCTGCTGCACCGGGCCCGTGATGGCCGGCAGGTGATGATCGATGGCCGTGAACGCGCGCCGCTGGCAGCCAACCGCGACCTGTACCTGGACAAGCAGGGCAATGTGGTGCCGGGACTGTCCATGAACGGCGGGCTGGCGGCGGGCATACCCGGCGAGCCGGCAGCGCTGGTCTGGCTGGCGACGCACTATGGCCGTCTGCCGCTGAAGCAGTCGCTGGCGCCGGCGATCCGGCTGGCCGAGGAAGGCTTCCCGGTGGACGGGCATTACCGGGCGATGGCGCGTTTCCGGCGGGCGGTGTTGCGCCGCTCACCGGCCGCCGCCGGTATTTTTCTCCACCAGGGTGAGGTGCCGGCCGAAGGGGCCTTGATCCGTCAGCCGGACCTGGCCGATACGCTGCGCCGCCTGGCGGAGAAAGGGCGCGAGGGGTTTTACGGTGGCGAACTGGCGCAGCGCCTGGTGGACGGCGTGCGTCAGGCCGGTGGCATCTGGTCGCTGAAAGACCTGGCGCAGTACCGGGTGGTCGAACGTGAACCGGTCCGTTTCGACTACGCGGGCCGGCATATTGTCACCGCCGCGCTGCCGTCTTCGGGGGGCATCGGGCTGGCGACCATGCTGAATATCCTCTCCGGCTACAAGCTCGATCAGGTCGAACCGGCACAGCGGGTTCACCTCATCGTGGAAGCCATGCGCCGCGCTTACCGTGACCGCGCCCAATAT
>JALWRY010000484.1 GCA_027080445.1 Thiohalobacter sp.
TCGGCGTAACCCAGCGCCTGCGCTTCGGCCAGCACATCGGCAAAGTCGCGGCCCTTGTCGCGCATTTCCGTAAGAATAAAATTACCGGTCCCGTTGATAATGCCCGCAATCCACTCGATACGGTTGGCCGCCAGCCCTTCGCGCACCGCCTTGATAATCGGCATACCGCCGGCCACGGCGGCTTCAAACGCCACCATCACACCCTGCTTCTGCGCCGCCGCAAAAATCTCGTTACCGTGTACCGCGATCAGCGCCTTGTTGGCCGTCACCACGTGCTTGCCGTTGGTAATGGCTTTCAGCACCAGTTCGCGCGCCGGTTCATAGCCGCCGATCAGTTCGACGATGATATCGATATCCGGGTCATCCACGACGGCAAAGGCATCATCGCTGACCTGGATATTTTCAATCCCCGGCACACTGGCCGGGTCGTAATCACGCGCCGCCGCATAGCTGATCTCGATCCCGCGACCGGCGCGACGTTCAATTTCTTCCGCATTACGACGCAGT
Source organism: Thiohalobacter sp. (assembly GCA_027080445.1). Taxonomy (GTDB): domain Bacteria; phylum Pseudomonadota; class Gammaproteobacteria; order DSM-19610; family DSM-19610; genus Thiogranum. The sequence goes on from JALWRY010000484.1 coordinate 508, forward strand.
ACATTAAAGGTACCGCCACCGACCGTACCCAGACCCAGCAATCCTACCTTGACCGGTTTCAAGAACCCCCCTCACGGAACATATCCCGTATGCCACGCACCGCCTGCCGGGTGCGATGTTCATTTTCAATCAGACCGAAGCGCACATAGCCGTCGCCGTATTCACCAAAACCAATACCGGGCGACACCGCTACCTTTGCTTCATGAAGCAGTTTCTTGGTGAACTCCAGCGAACCCATGTCACGATAGGCTTCGGGTATCGGCGCCCACACAAACATCGTCGCCTTCGGCTTTTCCACCTGCCAGCCGATGCTGTTCAGACCGTCGCACAGGACATCGCGCCGGCTCTTGTAAGTTGCCACAATTTCATCCACACAGTCCTGCGGCCCGTCCAGCGCGGCAATTGCGGCCACCTGGATCGGCGTGAACATGCCATAGTCAAGATACGACTTGATGCGCGTCAATGCTGCCACCAGCGTCTTGTTGCCACACATAAAGCCGACACGCCAGCCCGGCATGTTGTAACTCTTGGACAACGAGAAAAACTCCACCGCAATCTCTTCCGCGCCCGGTACCTGCAAAATCGATGGCGCCTTGTAGCCGTCAAACACCAGGTCCGCATAGGCCAGATCGTGCACCACCCAGATTTCATGTTCGCGGGCAATTGCCACCACGCGCTCAAAAAAGTCCAGCTCGACACACTGGGTGGTCGGGTTGCCGGGGAAGTTCAGGATCAACATTTTCGGTTTCGGCCAGCTGTCCTTGATGGCCTTTTCCAGCTCTTCGAAGAAGGTGTGCTCGTCACCGCCGGTCAACGGCACATGACGGATATCCGCACCGGCAATCACAATGCCATAGGGATGAATCGGGTACGCCGGGTTGGGTACCAGCACCGCATCACCCGGCCCGACCGTGGCCAGCGCCAGATGCGCCAGCCCTTCCTTGGAGCCGATAGTGACAATCGCCTGGGTCTCCGGGTCCAGCGTGACATCATATTTGCGCTGGTACCAATCGCAGATCGCCTTGCGCAGGCGCGGGATACCGCGCGACATGGAGTAACGGTGCGTATCGTTGCGCTGCGCTGCCTCGCACAGCTTGGCGACGATATGCGGCGGCGTCGGCCGGTCCGGATTACCCATACCAAAATCAATGATATCCTCGCCACGTGCGCGCGCCTTCGCCTTCAACTCATTGACAATATTGAAGACATACGGCGGCAAGCGTTTGATTCTGGGAAATTCGTCCACGGACTGCTCTGTTGGTCGCTACATTTTCTGGATAAATAAAACGCGTAGGGTACTGAAATTATTGAAATGTCACAAGGTGCAGACTATCGTTGCATGTATGAACAGAACAAACCACAGGAGAGTCAGGCGATGGCCACAGAACGCGACCACATTCGTGAACTAATTGATAAACTCGAGGCTTTACCGCCGGAACGGGTCGCTGAAGTCGAGGATTTCATCGATTTCCTGAACAATCGCAGCCACTATGACAAACGCCTGATCCAAACGGCGAGCAAGGTCGCCGAACCGAGCCTGGCCGAGATCTGGGATAACCCCGAAGACGATATTTATGACCAACTCTGAATTCGGTGACATTATTCTGGTGCCGTTTCCATTCACCGACCAGTCCACCAGCAAAAAACGTCCCGCCGTAGTCATCAGCTCAAGTGCTTATAACCGTGAAAGACCTGACCTGATCATTATGGCAGTAACCAGTCAGATCAAACCAACCCGGGTAGTCGGTGAAGTCATTATCAGAGACTGGCAGGCAAGCGGATTACTCAAACCCTCAGTCATCAAACCTGTTATCACCACGATAGAAAAATCTCTGATTATCAGGACGATGGGGCAACTACGCGCTGAAGACAAGCAATCGCTGTCTGCCGGTATGAGAATGATTTTGGGAAAAGCCTGATCATTTCGTGATGTCGTCGCAGACCGACATTCATTGAAATGATCCAAATCGCAGACTATCGTTGCGAACATGCATTTTGTTCAGGAAGACTTCAGCAGCGATTCATTGATCCGTGGCTACGACACGGGAGAGATCCGTGTCGGTGGGCAAAGCTATAACCGCAGCATTATTCTCAC
>JALWRY010000485.1 GCA_027080445.1 Thiohalobacter sp.
ATATGTTGCCGGAGACTGTCGAGCGGCTGGCCCCGATCTCCAACATCATCGGCATCAAGGAGGCAACCGGCGACCTTCAGCGCGGCCGGGAAATTCTGGAACGCTGCGGTGACCAGCTGGACCTGTATAGCGGCGATGATAGCACTGCCATGGAATTGATCCTGATGGGGGCGAAAGGGGATATTTCCGTGACCGCCAATGTCGCGCCCAAAGCCATGCACGAGATGTGCGCCGCCGCGCTCGCCGGTGATCGCGACACCGCGGAGAAGATCGACGCTACCCTGCGCGCGCTGCATCGCGACCTGTTTATTGAACCCAGCCCGATTCCCGTCAAGTGGGCCTTGCATGACATGGGTATGATCCCGCCGGGCCTGCGCCTGCCGCTGACGCCACTGTCCCCCGAATGCTACGAGCCGGTGCGTGATGCCTTGCGCCAGGCCGGTGTGCTGGAAACTTCCCATGTCTGAACTGAATACAAACGGATCTTTATCTATGCCAGAAAATTTAACCGCCGGGCGAATCCTGTTATTTGCGCTGATACTGTCCTTCCTGTCCGGGTGCAGTGTGCTGGATCGACTCTTCCCGGATCGCAGCAAGGAATACAGCAAGGCGGAAACGACTGCCCCCCTCGATGTACCACCGGACCTTACCCGGACGCCATCTAACGATGCGTTGGTGGTGCACGACGGTTCTGCGACGCTGTCGGGTTACAAAACGGCGACCCAGGCACGTGAAAGCAAGGCAAAAACCGGTGCCCTGATCAGCTCGGAAGATATTCGCATTGAACGAGACAAGGACCGCGCCTGGCTGGTCGTCAAGGGTGACGTGCCTGCCGTATGGCGAAAGACGCGTGAGTTCTGGCTGGACAGCGGTTTCCTGATCCAGCGGGAAAACCCGGCGCTGGGCATACTGGAAACCGACTGGGTGGACAGCAAGCTCGATGTTCCCAAAGATATTATCACCAATACGATCAGCCGGGTGTTCCCGAACGCCTATTCTTCTTCACTACGCGATCGCTATCGTATGCGCCTTGAAGCGGGAGAAAAGCCCGGTACCACCGAGATCTACATTACCCACCAGGGGCTGCAGGAGAAACTGGAAGGGCGAGCCGACGAGACCCAGACCACAGTCTGGGAGCCACGCCCCGAAGACCCCGGCCTGGAATCGGAGATGCTCAAGAAAATGATGATCTATCTCGGCGCCACGCCACAGCATGCCGAGGCGTTGTTGGCGTCACAGAAAAAACCCGCGCCGGACAAGGCCGAGCTGACCCAGCAGAGTAATGGACAGCCGGTGCTGGTGGTGCATGAAGAGTTCCCGCGCGCCTGGCGCAATGTCGGTATCACGCTGGATCGCGTCGATTTTGCCGTCGAAGACCGTGACCGCTCGAAAGGGGTCTACTATGTGCGTTACAACGATCCCTTGCAGCACCAGAAGCAGGGCTTCCTGTCGAAACTGGCATTCTGGTCGCATAAAGATACCGAACACGTGAAGACCTACCAGATTAAATTGACCGACGACGGTGCGGACACCCGGGTGGTAGTGCTGAACGAACAGGGCAAAGTCGATACATCCTCTGTCACGCCCGTACACATTCTCAAGTTGCTCTACGAGGCGCTGAGATAGGCGGTATGCGTTTTGCCTCGCTGGGAAGTGGCAGTCACGGCAATGCAACCCTGGTTGAGGCCGGTACGACCCGGCTGATGATCGACTGCGGGTTCTCCTGCAAGGAAACCGAAAAACGTCTGGGGCGTCTCGATGTCGCCCCGGACAGTATCGATGCCATTCTGGTGACACACGAGCACAGTGACCACATTGCCGGTGTGGCCAGGTATTCGCGGCGTTTTGGTACGCCGGTATGGATGACGCCCGGTACCGAAGCGGTGCACCAGGGTGGCGAAGTGGCCGAGCTGAACGTGTTCAGCAGTCACCAGCCCTTCCGCATCGGCGAGATTGATATTCAGCCGTTTCCGGTTCCCCACGATGCCCGTGAACCCTGTCAGTTCGTTTTCTCGGGAGGCGGGCGCCGGCTTGGCCTGTTGACCGACGTGGGCAGCATCACGCGTCACATCATCGATGCACTGAACGGTCTTGACGCCTTCATCCTGGAGTTTAACCATGACCCTGACATGCTCGCGGCAGGTCCCTATCCCCCCGGCCTGAAAGCCCGCGTGGGTGGGGATTTCGGTCACCTGAGCAACCACCAGGCGGCCGGGTTGCTGGGCAGCCTGGACCTGTGCCAGCTGAAACTGCTGGTGGCGGCGCATCTGAGTGAAAAGAACAACGACCCCGAACTGGCCCGTGATCATATCGAGGGTGGTCTCAACGGCTGCGGCGCCGAGTTTCACATTGCAGACCAGTCGGTCGGCATCCCCTGGAAAACGCTCGTATAAGCCCGACTGTACCGCCCCCCGGGCATCCCGTATCATAGCGGGCTTTCTGTTTGACCGGGAAAATCCATGTTGCAGCTTGCTGGCGCGCCTGCCTTTTCACCTTTTCGACAGCGTAAATTACTCGAACGCATACAGCGACTTGTGGCTGAAGTGCATTCGCTGGATGCGCGCTATGTCCATTTCGTCGAGCTTGAGCAGGAGCTGACGTCCGCGCAGCGGCAGGTGCTTGAACAGTTGCTGGGTGGTGTGAGTACCAGCGACCACGAGGCGGCCTGCTCGTTCTGGGTCGTTCCACGTATCGGCACGATTTCACCCTGGTCGAGCAAGGCGACCGACATTGCTCACAATTGCGGGCTGGTGAATGTGCGGCGTATCGAGCGTGGTATACGTTTCGACCTCGAAGTGAGCCATGCACTGGATACGGCCACACTGGAAGCCCTGCTGCCATTGCTGCACGACCGCATGACCGAGTCGGTGCTGAACCGGGCAGAGGATGCCGAGTCATTGTTTAGCCACGCCAACCCGGCGCCACTGGCGTGCGTGGATATCCTGCAGGGCGGGCGTGATGCGCTGCTGGCGGCCGACAAAACACTGGGCCTTGCCCTGTCCGACGACGAAATCGATTACCTGCTGGATTGCTTTATCACGCTGGGCCGGAATCCCACTGATGTCGAATTGATGATGTTCGCACAGGCCAACTCCGAACACTGTCGACACAAGATCTTCAACGCCAGCTGGGTCATTGACGGCAAACCGCAGGAGACTTCCCTGTTCAACATGATCCGCGCGACTCACCGGGCCAGTCCCGAGGGTGTGCTGTCGGCCTACCATGATAATTCCGCCGTCATCCAGGGTAATCCGGCGCAGCGTTTTTTCGCCGATGCCGATACCGGCAGTTACCACGAACACAGGGAAATGACGCACATCCAGATCAAGGTGGAAACGCATAACCACCCGACGGCTATTTCTCCCTTCCCGGGTGCCGCGACCGGTTCCGGCGGTGAGATTCGTGATGAAGGCGCGACCGGTCGTGGCGCCAAACCCAAGGCCGGCCTGTGCGGGTTCTCGGTCTCCAACCTGCGGATTCCCGATTTCGTACAACCCTGGGAAACCGATCACGGCAAACCGGAACGTATCGTTTCCGCGCTGGACATCATGATCGAGGCGCCGCTCGGCGCGGCCGCCTTCAATAACGAATTCGGCCGTCCCAACCTGTGCGGGTATTTCCGCACCTTCGAGGAACGCGTACCCGGACCGGCGGGCGAGGAAGTGCGCGGCTATCACAAGCCCATCATGATCGCCGGCGGCTACGGCAACATCCGTGAACCACATATTGACAAACAGGCCATCCCGCCCGGTGCGCAGATTGTGGTGATCGGTGGCCCGGCTATGCTCATCGGTCTGGGTGGCGGCGCGGCCTCGTCCGTCTCCAGCGGCGAAAGTGCCGAACATCTCGACTTTGCCTCGGTCCAGCGCGGCAACCCGGAAATGGAGCGCCGCTGCCAGGAAGTCATCGACCGCTGCTGGGAAATGGGGGACAGTAATCCGATTCTTTCCATCCACGATGTTGGTGCCGGTGGCCTGTCCAATGCCGTGCCGGAGCTGGTCAATGATGCCGGGCGTGGCGGCCGCTTTGAATTGCGCGCCATCCCCAATGACGAACCCGGCATGTCGCCCATGCAGATCTGGTGTAACGAGTCGCAGGAGCGCTATGTGCTGGCCGTGTCCAGTGAACGGATCGAGGCCTTTCAGGCCCTGTGCGAGCGCGAGCGTTGTCCCGTGGAAGTGCTGGGCGAGGCCACCGAGGAACCGCAACTGGTGTTGGGTGACGGTTATTTCGACAACACGCCCATTGACTTGCCCATGTCGCTGTTGCTCGGCAAACCGCCGAAAATGCTGCGCGATGTGCATCACCGCACTTTCAGCAAACCGGACCTCGATGTGCCGGACGACCTCACGGAAATCGCCTGGCGGGTCCTGCGCCTGCCGGCGGTGGGCAGCAAGCAATTCCTGATCACCATTGGCGACCGTTCGGTCACCGGGCAGGTGACGCGTGACCAGATGGTCGGTCCCTGGCAGGTGCCGGTCGCGGATGTCGCCGTGACCTGCGCTGACTACCAGGGCTACCGGGGTGAGGCGATGGCGATGGGTGAACGTCCGCCCGTGGCGCTGGTCGATCCGCCGGCCTCCGGGCGTATGGCCGTGGGTGAAACGATTACCAATATGGCGGCCGCGTGTATTGAATCCCTGTCGGACATTCGCCTGTCGGCCAACTGGATGGCGCCTGCCGGCCATCCCGGCGAAGATGCCGGCCTGTTCGATACAGTGCGTGCGGTAGGTGAAGAACTGTGTCCGCGCCTCGGCCTGTGCATCCCGGTGGGCAAGGATTCACTGTCGATGAAGACCGTGTGGCAGGATAACGGCGAGGCGCGTTCGGTGACCGGACCCCTGTCACTGATTGTGACCGGGTTTGCCCCGGTGGTCGACGTGAGTCGTACCTTGACGCCACAGTTGCGCAGTGATTGTGGTGACACCGACCTGGTGTTTATCGATCTCGGCAAGGGGCGCAACCGGCTGGCTGGTTCTGCGCTGGCGCAGGTCTACAAACAGGTGGGGCACCACGCGCCGGATCTCGATGACCCGGATGCGTTGAAGCATTTCTTTGCCGTGATCCAGGACCTGAACCGCAATGAGCTGTTGCTGGCCTATCACGACCGGTCCGATGGTGGCCTGTTCACCACCCTGTGTGAAATGGCCTTTGCCGGGCATTACGGTGTGGAAATCAAACTGGATGACCTCGGTGATGACAGCCGTGCCGCCCTGTTCAATGAAGAACTGGGTGCCGTATTGCAGGTGCGGCATTGTGATACCGATACGGTCCTGGAAACCCTGCGTGAAGCCGACCTTGGTCGCCATTGCCACGTGATTGGTTGCTTGCGTGACGATGACCGCATCGTGTTCACGCAGGCGCGTAAGCCGGTCTTTAATGAAAAGCGCATTGACCTGCATCGTGCCTGGGCCGAGACCAGTTACCAGATGCAGGCACTGCGCGATAACCCGGAGTGTGCGGAACAGGAATTCGCGGCCTTGCTCGATGTGAGTGACCCGGGCCTGCAGCCACGGCTCAGTTTCGATCCGGACGACAATATTGCTGCGCCGATGATTGCCGTCGGCGTGGCGCCCAAAGTCGCCATCCTGCGTGAGCAGGGCGTCAACGGGCAGCTGGAAATGGCTGCGGCGTTCACGGCGGCCGGTTTCGATTGCTGCGATGTGCATATGAGCGACATCATCGCCGGCCGCACCGATCTGGCCGGTTTCAGCGGGCTGGTGGCCTGCGGCGGGTTTTCATATGGCGATGTGCTGGGCGCGGGGCAGGGCTGGGCAAGGTCTATCCTGTTCAACCCCGGTGCGCGTGATGCCTTCAGCGCCTTTTTCGAACGCGAAGACAGCTGGGGTCTGGGCGTGTGTAACGGTTGCCAGATGATGTCCGGCTTGCGTGACATGATTCCCGGTGCGGCGCATTGGCCGCGTTTTGAACGCAACCTGTCGGAGCAGTTCGAAGCACGCTTTTCGCTGGTAGAGATTCTTGATAGCCCTTCTATCCTGTTGAAGGATATGGCCGGCTCCCGCTTGCCGATTGCTGTTGCACACGGTGAAGGGCGTGCCGAATTCGAATCGCGCGAACAGGCGCAATCGGTGCTGGATGCAGGGCATGTGGCACTGCGTTATATCGACCACTATGGCGAAGCGACTGAAAATTACCCACTCAATCCCAATGGTTCAGCATTCGGTATCACCGGCCTGACCACAGATGACGGACGCTTCACCATCATGATGCCGCACCCGGAACGTGTGTTTCGCACCGTACAACACTCCTGGCACCCGGACGAGTGGGGCGAGGATGGCCCCTGGATGCGCCTGTTCCGCAATGCCCGACAGTGGGTCGGCTAGCCGGCCACACCCATCACGTATCACCCGTTGTGACGATTCCGTGAGGACTTCCACCGGCTGGCCGCTACACTACCTGTTGCAGGAGCGGGCGTGGATTCAGGAGAGGAACTCACTCCTGCGAGCGACAGTCTCAATGTGGAACCTGGAGGGAAATACCGTGTTAATCAAGAAGTCTGGTGAACTCGGCGAGTCCGATGTTACCCCGTACGAAATCTACCGGCAGCGGCGTACATTCCTTCAATCCGGTATCGCCGTTGCAGGTGCGGCACTGACGGGTTCGCTGTGGGCGCCCGCCGCCTCGGCGGCGATTTCGCTGGGTGACGTAAGACCCGGCCCCTTCAGTACCGATGAAGCCAAAACCGATCGCAAGGACATACTGACGTACAATAATTTTTACGAGTTTGGTGTTTCCAAGTCAGACCCGGCAAAACACGCGCATCGCATGAAAACCGATCCCTGGTCGGTTGATGTGATCGGTGAATGCGCAAAGCCCGGCACCTATACACTGGAAGATATCCTCGCGCCGCATGCGATGGAAGAACGCATCTACCGGCTGCGTTGCGTGGAAGGCTGGTCAATGGTGATTCCCTGGATCGGCTTCCCGCTGGCCGATCTCATCAAGCGTTTCGAGCCCGGTTCGAAAGCCAAATATGTCGAATTCGAAACCCTGTATGACAAGAAACAGATGCCGGGTCAACGCCGTCGTATCCTTGACTGGCCATATCGTGAGGGGTTGCGCATGGACGAGGCCATGAACCCGCTGACCCTGATGGCCGTCGGCCTGTACGGTAAAGTCCTGCCCAACCAGAACGGCGCGCCCCTGCGCCTGGTCGTACCCTGGAAGTACGGGTTTAAAAGCATCAAGTCCATTGTCAAAATCCGTTTCCGTGAAACACAGCCGACCAGTTCCTGGATGGAAGCCGGTCCGCGTGAGTACGGGTTTTATTCCAACGTCAACCCGAACGTGCCGCATCCACGCTGGAGCCAGAAGCGTGAACGCCGGATCGGCGAGTTCCGCAAGCGCAAGACGCTCATGTTCAACGGTTACAGCGAGCAGGTCGCCGCCATGTATGCCGGCATGGACCTGAAGAAGTTCTTCTAGACCGTATGCAAAAGCATTTCCTCAAACCCCTGGTATTTATTTCCGGTCTGCTGCCGGCCGTCATACTGGCCTGGCAGTTTTATGCCGACCGGCTTGGCGCCAACCCCATTGATGAAATCACTGACGGAACCGGTACCTGGACGCTACGCTTCCTGCTGATCACGTTAATGGCGACGCCGCTCAAGCGGCTGTTTGGCTGGGGCTGGCCACTGCATGTGCGTCGCATGCTGGGGCTGTTCGCATTTTTCTACGCCACCCTGCACCTGTTTACCTACCTGTGGCTCGACCAGTTCTTCGACTGGGGCGAGATTGGAACGGATATTCTCAAAAGACCGTTTATCACCGTGGGCATGCTGGCTTTTGTATTGCTTTTACCGCTGGCGATGACATCCACGCGTGCCATGATGCGTCGACTCGGGCGTAACTGGAAGGCGTTGCATCAACTTGCCTATGTCGTTCCCCTGCTGGGCGTGCTGCATTACTGGTGGCTGGTGAAGGCCGATGTTCGGGAACCGCTGGTGTATGGCGTGGTACTCATTGTGTTACTGGCGTTCAGGGTTCGTCGGGGCAAGGTGGCTGTACGTACTGCCGCCAGGGACCGTTGCGCCTCGTAAGCGAAACATGGCCAGGTTGCGAATAAACTGTTACCCGTACAGCGCAACGGGCGAACTTCTCCCTGGATCTGCCGTGCTGCTGTGCGCGCTTTTATTCATGTTGAGTGGATGTAGCACACTCTCCGAAACCGTTTTAAATAACAGGGAACGATTGTTATTAACTGACCACTGTGAAAATTGCGATCTACAACGGGCCAGCTTCAAAAGCCTGGATCTCAAACAGATCCATCTTCATGGCGCCGATCTGAGAAATGCAGATTTTAGCGGCGCGCACCTGGAAGGCGCTGACCTGTCCGGTACTGACCTTCGCAATGCTCGTTTTGATAATGCCATCTTGTTGGGTGCAAATCTTCGCGGTGCTGATCTGCGAGGTGTCAACCTTATCGGTGTCCGCTTAACCGGCGCAGACCTTCGTGATACCAATATGACCGACATCAGTTCTGATGATGAACTTGATCTTATGGACCTTATCGGAGTCCGGCTGGATGGCGCTCGCTTCAAGGATGGCGTGACCTGTGGAAGTTTTCCGAAAAAAGGCGGCTGGGGTTGTCAGCCGGAATAAATTTCTTCCCAACAAGTGCTGCCTTGACTGCAGATAAAACGAGTATTACAGCTTCTGGTTAACAGTCATGGCATTTCTTTTTGCGCGAATTTTATGCTAGGATGCCCGGCGAGGCATCGGGTGATCCGGGAAATACAACTGGAAGCCATGCATTATAAGCGTGCCTCCTGCTGCAGTATGACACTCGTTGTTTTTTCTGAGTGTGAAGCTTGCAGTAGCAAAAACCAAGTTCTTGCAAATGGGTGGTTTTATATGGGCCTGCAGCTTGTAGGTCAGGGGGTTCTTACATGAAAAAAATCTTATTGGCCCTGTTTTTGGGCTTGAGTGCTGCGTGCGCCCAGTCTTCAACAGTTGTGTTCGATGGTGTTGTAGGTGGCAGCTTCAGTTCGGTGGTGGCTGGATCAGGAGACAAGTACGGTATTTTTAATAACGATAATACCTTAACCCTGGATGCGACGAGTGGGCACGCTGTTTTTGCATGGGGTACATCGAGTTACTACTACCCTGCCATTGACGGGAACAGCAGTAGCTTCAGTTTCCAGGGCGTGGGCAGTGATGTAAGTAGTGCTGGCGGCTTCTCAGTTACCGCAGGCGATCAATTCTTACTGGGCGACTTCACCTACCATAACACGCCGGTCTACTACGCTGGCGGCGTCACGGGTGTTACTTTCGATGTGGGTATTGATTTTTTAGATCCCGCACTGGGTAGTTCCTTGTTCTCCGTTAATCTTGCTATTGACAATACACCAAACACGGGCGGCACAAATGTTCCCGATATTGTATCTATTGCAGGTATGTCGACAAGCAATACAGCATTCTCGTTCGGGGGGCATGATTATGTGTTGCAAATCCTGGGGTTCTCGCGGGATGGCGGCGTAACGTTCGAGACAGGAACGGCGGCAAATGAGAATGAAGCAACTACAGCAGGCATTTATGCCGTAGTGAATGATGTGACCGTTGTGCCGGTCCCTGCGGCTTTATGGTTATTTGGCTCAGGCCTGATGGGTTTGTTAGGGGTTGCCCGGCGTACGCGTACGTCCTGACGCCATTACCCCGGTCAGTGCGTGTTTGTTTCATCCGCGTGTATCTGATCCGGTGTGTGAGGGGTGACAGCCTGGATGTCATTGGGGATGGTCGGTAGCAGTTCCAGCAGGCAAAGGTCCATACGTTGATCAGTACAACTTTCCCCTTCAGGGTCTTGACGGAAAGCGGCGGGCTGTTTATCCATGCGTCCGCTTGCGGGTGGGTAAATTCAGGCAGCGGGTAGTCTGCAGTTTCCACGGTTGTGGCTGTGCCGGAGTGGCTTTGCAGCAAGGGAAGGGCGGCCAGACCGATCAGGCCATAGATAATTGTGCGTTTTATCCAGCGCGGCATGGCGGATAGCCCTGTTGTTACCCATGAGTTCAGGGTCAACTATCCACCTGTGTAACGCAAAAGTCTTCACGCAAGTATCAAGATTCCCCGTCATTCTGGCGCATGCCGGTATGACGAATTCAGCAGAGTTGCCCTAGTTCAGGCGTTTGTACCTGATCCGGTGTGGCTGGTTGGCGTCATCGCCGAGCCGGCGTTTACGGTCCGCCTCGTAGTCGGCGTAGTTGCCTTCAAACCAGGTGACCTGGCTGTCGCCCTCGAAGGCGAGGATGTGTGTAGCGATGCGGTCGAGGAACCAGCGATCATGCGAGAT